>JAMQPJ010000435.1 GCA_023717585.1 Thermoanaerobaculia bacterium | reverse complement strand
CGTTTCGGATACGTCGCGCAGGGCGCGCGCCCAGCGCAGCGCCTCCTCTGAGCGCCCGGCCTCCGCGCAGGCGGCCGCGAGGTAGCCGAGGTTGTGGCCGAAGTTCCAGTTCTCCTGCGCGGTTACAAGCGCGACGCGCTGGTACTCCTCGTCCGCCTCCTTCGACGCGAGGAACGCCGCGCGCGCCTTCTCGTAGTCGCCGATGCGGAAGAAGACGTGCCCGGGCATGTGGACGAGGTGGCCCGCCTTCGGCGCGAGGCGCGGCAGCGCCTCGGCGCTGGGAACGCCCTCCTCGGGGCGGGAACCGTTCTCGACGGCGTGGATGAAGTAGTGGTGCGCCGCCGGGTGCTCCGGGTGCGTCCGCACGAGCTCACGCAGGAGGGCCTGCCCGTATGCCTGTCCGCCCCGCGGCCGGCCCTCCGGGTCGTAGCCGTCGAGGAGCGCGAGCCCGAAGAGAAGCCGGCCCTCGACCTCGTCGGGGAAGCGGTCGAGGAGCGTCTCCATCTCGCGGCGATACGCCGCCTTCCCGTCCCCGATGTCGTCCTCGTCGAGGAGGACCGTCGCCCGGATGAAGTACTGCTCGCGCTCGGAAGCGCGGAACGCGTTCTCCTTTGCCTTGAGGAGCGCGGCCTTGCGCTCGGGCGACGCGGGGTCGTTTTTCAGCGCCTGCGCGATCCCCCAGGGCGGCATCGGGCACTCCGGGTCGAGGCGCGCGGCCTCGCGGAAAGAGCGCAGCGCCTCGTAGTCGTTGAACCCGTGGAGGAGCGCGAGGCCCTGATCGAAGAACGCCTGCGCGTCCTTCGATTCCGTCGTACTCGCGAGGTGGGCCGCCCCGATCCCGGCGAGGCGCGGCGCGGGGCCGGCGGGCGGCGCCGGCGCCGGCGCGTTCGTGTGGCAGACGAGTCCCTGAGATTCGGCCTGAGGCGCGGCCGCGAGAACGCCGGCGAGGAGAACCGTGACGGCGCGCACGGCAGGGATGATAGAGCGCATGCCACGCCCCGAGCTTGACGCTCGCGTTGATTCCGTGTCTCATTCTCGAAACGACACCCCCGGGGAGGCCACGATGAAGACGCGTCGCACACTTGCGGTCCTGCTCTTCGTATCCCTGCTGCCCGCCACGCTCCCGGCGGCCCCGACCGCCGTCGAGTTTCAGGGCGTCACGATCGGGAGCAAGCTCCGGACGACGCCTGTCGACTTCAAGACGAAGGTCGGGCTCGCCGGCGGCGGGTTCCTCGCACCCGGCTCCTACGACGTCGAGGTCGCGAGCACGGGCGACAAGAGCCGCGTCATGCTCCTCTTCTTTCAGAAGGGCCGGAAGATGGGCGAGATACCCGGCACGCTGAAGCTCGGGCAGGGCGTCCGGGGCGGGGTCGGGCCTTCCTGCAAGACGGGAATCGTCCGGCCGAACTGCAACAAGGGTGAAGGCGCCGTGCCGTGCAACGGCATGCCGAAAGGTGGCGCGGCGAAAATCTGCGTCTCAGAGAAGAAGTGCGTGGCGAAGTTCTGCATCGCAATGAAGGGCGGCGGGCAGGCGACGTCGAAAGGGTACCTGACGTTCGAGCAGCTCGGCTTCGCGGGCGGCGTCAAGCCCTCCCTGCGCGCGGGGGCGGGAGGCGGGACGCTCTTGACAATCCCCGGCGCCGGTGGCGCCTCGGTCGAGGCCCAACTTCCCGCCGCCCATTAGAGGAGGCCACCATGACGACGCGCCGCACGTTCGCGCTCTTGGCCCTCGTATCCCTGCTGCCGGCCACGCTCGCGGCGGCCCCGACCGCCGTGGAGTTCCAGGGCGTCACGATCGGGAGCAAGCTCCGGACGACGCCTGTCGACTTCAAGACGAAGGTCGGGCTCGTCGGAGGCGGGTTCCTCGCACCCGGCTCCTACGACGTCGAGGTCGCGAGCACGGGTGACAAGAGCCGCGTCATGCTCCTCTTCTTTCAGAAGGGCCGGAAGATGGGCGAGACGCCCGGCGTCTTGAAGCTCGGGCAGGGCGTCCGGGGCGGGGTCGGGCCTTCCTGCAAGACGGGAATCGTCCGGCCGAACTGCAACAACGCTGGAGGCGTCGAGAGGAACAGCGTAAAAGAATTCTGCATCGCAGGTAATTGCCCGGCGAAGATCTGCATCGCAGGGAAGGGCGGCGGGCAGGCGACGTCGAAAGGGTACCTGACCTTCGAGCAGCTCGGCTTTGCAGGCGGCGTCAAGCCCTCCCTGCGCGCGGGGGCGGGAGGCGGGACGCTTCTGACTATCCCCGGCGCGGGCGGCGCCTCGGTCGAGGCCCAACTTCCCGCCGCTCATTAGAGACCTCACCCGCCGCGGTGTGCTGCGGCTCCCCCTCGCGCTCCTTGCCCGCCCGCTCCTCGCGGCGGGCGGCGGGAACGAGCGCGCCGTCGTCCTCCCGTTCCTCGACGAGGGCGAACCGCTCGGACGCGCCATCGGCGTGGGCGAGAACGCGCGCGCCTACACGGACCTCGCGACGCTTTCGCGCACGCGTCCTCTCCCTCCGCCGGCGGCGTTCTTCGTGAGAACGGACCTTCCCGCGGGCGAGGCGCAACCCGCCGGCGAT
>JAMQPJ010000180.1 GCA_023717585.1 Thermoanaerobaculia bacterium | reverse complement strand
CCTCGCGAGCGACCTCGTGCGCCAGTTCACCGGAAAGCCCGGCCCGTTCCTCACGAAGCTCGCCTTTTCTTCCGACCGCGACGAGCCGCGCGTGAAGGAGATCTACACGATGGACTTCGACGGCGAGAACCAGCGGCGAGTCACGAACTCCCGCACGCTGTCGCTGGCTCCCGACTGGTCGCCGGACGGCACGAAGCTCGTCTACCAGTCCTACGAGAAGGACACGCCCGGCCTGTGGCTCATCGGGAAGGACGGCGCGGACAAGCGGTCCATCCCGGTCCCGACCCAGCTCAACGCGTCCCCGTCGTTCTCCCCCGACGGCAGGACGATCGCGTTCTGCGGCAGCGTCCGGGGCAACACGGAGATCTACACCGTCCAGACGGACGGATCCGGCCTGAAGCGCCTCACCGAGAACGCCGCGATCGACTCCACGCCCCGCTGGTCCCCGAACGGTCGCGAGCTCGCGTTCACGTCCAACCGCCAGGGCACGCCGCAGATCTTCATCATGGATCTCGAGGGGGCGAACGTCCGGCGCGTGACGCTGGCCGGCAACTGGAACGACGAGGCCGCGTTCTCGCCCGACGGCGGGCGCCTGGCGTTCGCCTGCCGGAACGAGGGCGATTTCCAGATCTGCGTGATGGATCTCCTGTCGGGCCGGACCGTACAGATTTCGAGCGGGCCCGGCGCCCACGAAGGGCCCACGTGGTCCCCCGACGGCTCGAAGCTCGCCTGGGAGGTCCAGCGTGGCAGCTCGACGCAAATCGCCGTCGGGAATGCGGACGGCAACGGAACGGCGCGCGTCGTGACGACCTCCGGGAACAATTATTCCCCCTCGTGGGTCAAGACGCTAGAATAGAGGGCCTCACGGGGAGTTGCCGTCCGGCTTACCCCCCAATCCGCAACCAACGGAGGCTCGATTCCATGAAACAGTCCCTAAAGGCCGGTTCCGTCACCCTCGCTGCCGTCGCGTTCGTCGTGGCGTGCTCCAGCAAACCGCCTGCCGCCCCGCCGCCCGCGCCGGCGCCCGTTTCGACGCCGACTGTCGTCACGGTCGAGCCGGTCGCCACGCCCGCGCCGAAGCCGACGCCGAAGATGGATGCGGACAGCATCGCGGGGCGGTCGATCAACGAGCTGAGCGGAATGCTCAAGCCAGCGTTCTTCGACTACGACAAGGCCGACATCCGGGGCGACGCCCGCGACGTCCTCGCCGCGAACGCGACCTGGCTCAAGAAGTACCCCTCCGTGCAGTTCACGATCGAGGGCCACGCGGACGAGCGCGGCACGGCGCAGTACAACCTCGCTCTCGGCGACCGCCGCGCGAACGCCTCGAAGGACTATCTCGTCTCCCTCGGCGTCGACGCGTCCCGGGTCAAGACCGTTTCGTACGGCAAGGAGCGTCCCTTCGCCACCGGACACGACGAAGACTCGTGGCAGAAGAACCGCCGCGGCCACTTCGTCGTCACCGGTAAATGAACGGGAAGGAAGCGAACGGGGTGCGCGCCTCGCGCGGCATTCGTTCTGTCGCCGCCGCGGGGCTTCTCGCGGCGGCCGTCGGTTGCGTCAGCAGTAGCGACATCGACGGCCTCCACAAGCACATCTCGGCGGTCGAGAAGGAAGTCGACGTCGTCGCGAAGCAGTCGTCGTCCAAGGACGAGGTCGCGAAGCTGAGCGAGAGGCTCGCGAAGCAGGCGGAGACCCTGCTGCGCTCGAATGCCGATCTCGGTACGAAATTCGACGACCTCACGCGCGAGATGCAGGCCCTCGCGGGCAGGCTCGAGGACGCCAACCGGCGCCTGACGCAGCTCTCGCAGCAGATCGCCGAGTCGCAGGCGCGCGCGGGCGCCGTCACCGGCAGCGCGTCCTGGCCCGCTCCCGCCCTCCCGGCCGCTTCGGCGCCCGGCGGAGCGCCCGCGG
>JAMQPJ010000172.1 GCA_023717585.1 Thermoanaerobaculia bacterium | reverse complement strand
CTCGCGTTCAACCCGCTGCGCGACCTCCTCGCGCTCTTCCGCGCCGCGTTGTTCGGAGCGCCGCTGCCGCCGTTCGGCCGCGTCGCCGCGTGGTCAGCCGTCCTCGTCGTGGTAGGCTTTGCAGGAGTACGGCTGTTCCGGCGGTGCCGCCCGTCGTTCGCCGACCTCCTCTGAGGGTTTTTTCTGACAGGATCTTCATCGCCCGAAGGCCGAAGGCCCGACGGTTCCGTGCGCTGCTAGGAGTTTTCCGTGAAAGTGTCCCTCTCCGCCCTCTCGGCGGCCGTTCTCGCTGGAGCTATCGGCTGCTCGTCCGCGGGGCCGTCGGCCCCCGCCGCGAAAACAGCGGCGGAATCGAAGGCTGAAAAGGCCGCCGAGGACGCGAGGCGGAACGAACGGGCGAAATCGCTCCTCGGCCTGCAGACTCCGGCGGACGTTCCGGGAGAGGAGACCGGCGAGCTTGCGACCACGACGGTCGTGGACAAAGAGACCGGAAAGAAGCTCCTCCGGATTCCGAAGCAGAGCGTCTATTACGAGAAAGAAGGACGTCTCATTCACTCCGTCGTGAGCGGACCGGGACTCCCCATCCTGCGCCAGGACGAAAAGGCGTATTTCGTCCTCGCTCCACCGGACGCCCCCAAGCCCGATCCGAGGAAGGCCGGTGCGCCGGACCCCGACGACCTCAAGCCGATCGTCGAGCTCCCGGCGAGCGAAGCCGCCGTCGTGACGCCGAAGACCTGGACGGGCACGTTTCGTTTCGAGGAGATCTCCGAGGGCCTGCCGCGGGCGGGCATGTGGCGCGAGAACTTCGACATGGGAGACATCCTCGGGCAGGGCCGTCCCCAGATCGTCGCGCCGCCGGCGCGGCTGACGGGCAACTTCATCCGCGCGTATCGGCTCGACAAGGGCGACGCCGACGACAGCAGGTGGCGCTGGCGACTCGCCGATCTCTCGTTCGAGAACCCCGACAAGATCGACGCGGCGTACGGGGCCGCCACGCTCGCGGACCTGGACGCCGACGGCAAGCTCGACATCGTCTTCGGGGGACACGGCTCGGGACCTGCGATCGCGTTCAACAAGGGCGGGGGCGCGTTCAAGGTCGAGACCCGCGGTCTGCCCCGGCAGATGTCGACGCGTGCGATCGCCGCGGGAGACCTGAACGGCGACGGCCGGCAGGACCTCGTGGTCATCTCCGACGACCCCGAGTGGATGCTGACCGGCGGCCAGCCGCTGGCCGAAAAGGGCAGCGACTACGTGAGGGGCTATGACGTTCGGGGGTTCGTGAACGAAGGCACGCACTTTCGCGAGGTTCACAAGGGTCTCGAGGGGGCGTGTTTCGGGTACGCGATCGCTCTCGTCGTGCCGAAGGACGCGAAGGACGGGCTGCCGTTCTATTCGTCGGCCTGCCGGTACAGCTCGGGCGTCACGCATCTCTACGAGTTCGACCCGAAGCTCGAGGAGTTTCGCTTCGCGGGCGTCGCCGGCGCCATCGAGACCTGGGCCCAGCACATGGGATCGGCGGCGGGCACGTACATCGGCCGGCCCGCGGCCTTCGCGGCCTGGTTCAAGCGTTCTCCCACCGGCGCCCTGCCGAAGATCGACGGGCAGGGCATCACCGTCTATTACCGGAATGCCGACGGGAAGATGGCGGGCAAGCGCATCGTGAAGACGCTCCAGTTCGACGCCGGCTCTCCCGCCATCGCCGCCGGGGACCTGAACGGAGACGGTCTCGACGACGTCGTGTGGTGCGACGAAAGCACGCAGCGCATGCGGGTCTTCTTCCAGACGCCCGAGGGCGAGTTCGAAGAGCTGCCGGTCGACCGCGAGCCCACCTTCGTCAACCACCCGACGTCGCTCCGGATAGCCGACTTCGACGGCGACGGGCACAAGGACGTCGTTCTCATGTACCAGTACCTCACCGGGGACGAAACGCGGGCGGGGGGCTTTCGGGCCTTTCGCGGCCTCTCCAAGTGAGATTCCGGCCCCTGGGAACACTCTCCTGGCAGATATGCCCCTCCACCATATTTTTGAGGAAAGTACTTGACACGGCGGAATTATGTTCCTATCGTCTGCTCAATGTCTCAGAGACTTCCGTCTCTCAATCTGCTTGTTTTCGCCGAAACGGCGACGCGAACTGGCTCTTAAGGCTTGATGGGGCTTCCAAATTTATTTTCGGGAGGTGATTCGATATCGCGCGCGGCATGAGCCGAACGTCCCTTTCGAAAAAACTCTGCAATAACACTCACTCGGCACTCACTGAATCTCAATTCTCGGTAGGAGTAAAAATGAAAAAGTTTTCCGTCATCGTCGCCCTTGTGCTCCTCGCGGTAGCGGGCACGGGCTATGCGGTCACCTGCGCGTATGACAACGTGCCGGCGGCCACGCTGCTCGTTCCGTACTGGAAGGTGTCGCTGAACGGTGCCACCGGGTTCCCGGTCCCGAGCGGCGGCACGGACACCCTCATCTCGATCGTCAACGTCTCAGTGCCCGGCGTCATCGCGCACGTCACGGTCTGGAACAAGTATTCCAAGGCCGTCATCGACTTCAACCTTCCGTTGACCGGTAAGGATGTCGTCTCCTTCTCGATGCGCGACATCATGAACGGCAAGCTGAGCCCGAACCTTCCGCAGTACGACACGAGCAAGTACCCGGTCGATCCCTGCGGCATCACGGATCCCGGCCTCCCGACCGTCGGCTACTCTCCGACCGTCGGCTTCGGCCAGACCCAGTTCATCCGCTTCTCGCACCCCGATTCGGCGACCCTGGGCATCGACGTCATCACGTCGGTCTCTCAGTACAACCTCGGCGGCGTCGTCGACGCGATCGGGCCCGGCTTCCGTACCACCGTCTGGAACTCGCTCGACGAGTCCGGCGACATCACGACGTTCACGAACTCCAAGGGCGGGAACATCCTCGATCTGGACAACCCGGCTTGCGCCTGGGGTACCACCGCCACGCTGAAGGATGCCCTCTCCGGCTACCTCACGATCGACGTCGTGAACTACTGCACGAACTTCTTCCCCGACCAGAGCGACTTCTACAACAAGGACGCGATCGCGACGGCCGGCTGGACTCAGTCCGCCTACCCTGATTTCCCGTGTACGGCCGCCGCACCGTGCGCCGTGACCTACACGCCGAACGTCCTCATCGGCGACGTGTTCTACGTTGACTCCGCCACGCAGGGCGGCAACGTCTCGGGCGACCCGGCTGTCGCCGTCGAGTTCGACTCGCGCCTGGTCTATACGGGAACGAACCTGGTCCCCACGACGAAGACCTTCTTCGGCAAGTTCGTTTCGGCGACCACGTTCACCCAGTGCGCCGCGGAGACCACCACGACCACCGGCTGCACGAGCTTCATCAACACGTACGCCGCCCCCTTCCAGTTCCCGGGCGACGGCCGCGAGCCCCTCGGCGACCGCTATGGCTTCCGCTACCTGGCCGATCAGGCCAACGGCCTGCAGTCCTGGGCCATCGTGTGGCGCAGCGATTACTACCAGGGCACTGCGGTCAACCTCTGCGCGTGGGCGAACCCGGGCAGCACGGCCAACAAGGGCGCCGCGGGCAGCGGTCTCTATGACGTGGCGCACCAGGTCCAGGTCCTCACGTACGACAACGACGAGAACCTGTTCGGCGGCATCGGCGTTCCGCCCGGCCCGTCCGGTCAGCTTCCCGGCTCGCAGTCCCCGAACTACATCTTCCTCGAGTCCCAGCGTATCAACCTGCTGACGGCCACGGACTGGAACCCGGCCAACTTCAAGGGCGGCTGGGTCGACCTCACGCTCGCCGGACCCGGCCTCACGGGTGCCACGAGAGCGACCGGCCTCTACAACATGGGTTGGGTCGGCGTTCAGCACACCGCTCCTGGAGCGTTCATCAGCGTCGGTCACGCTGCAGCGAACCTGAACAACCAGTTCCTGTGCTCGCCGAACAGGCTGAATGGAACGGAAGTCAACTTCCAGCAGTTCTTCACGCCATTCCCCTGATTAGCGTCGCACCGTAAGGTTTTCTTTTCCACGGTTTCCCTGGGCGGGCGGCTTCGGTCGCCCGCCCTTTTTCTTTTCGGTTCGTTCTGTCTTTCTTTTCTGAAAGATGCCCCGATCCCGGGACACTTCGATCCGGCGTCTCGTCCAACCCGTAAACGACGGTACAGGCTGGACATAGCCCGCAGTCGGAGATAGGATTAAGTTCGGATCGCTCCCTTCGTCTGAAGGGCTATTCGTGCCCCCATATAAGGACCCCTGATGACCCTTATGACCCCCGCTCGCGTCAACGACCATTCCCGCGCGCCCCGCATGGCCGGTCCAGCCCGGACGGCCCTGTCGGCAATGGCCCTCCTCGGGCTTCTGACCGCGCTGCCTGTGCGCCTCGAGGCCCAGTGCACGCTGTCGGGCACGCTGAAGTCGTTCGAACCGAATCCGCCCGGCGTCTCGCGAGGAGGGACTCCCTATCTGGGTTCGGGATTCAGCAGCAATCTCGCGCTCTACCAGCCGGGCGGCACCGGCCCGTACCGGCTCCTCATGCAGGAGTCGTTCGGTTACTCGGTCCTCGATCTCACGAGCCCGATCAACCCGACCGCGCTCACCTACCACGACGTGCGGTTCCCGCTCGGCGGACCCAACAGCGTCAATCACGGCGGCGACGGTCAGAACGACGTTCAGACGATCGCCGTGTCACCGGACGGACAGCGCGTGGCCTTTTCGATGACGGGCCCGACGTCGTTCCATACGGTCGTCGGAAGTCCCAGCGGCAACGGCTTCGCCCTCTGGGGCGATTTCCGTCCCGATCGGGCGTTCGGCACGCTCGTCCAGCACATCGGCAGCCGCTACATCGCATACGACTTCTCGGAGAGCCTGACGGCCGCCGACGTCACGACGCTGCCGACCGGCTCGCTGCAGCTCGACAACATGGCGGGCAGCGCCGAGACCTCGGCGTTGCCGGGCGGATACTCTCCGACCCTGGCCGGGAACTACATCGTCTACCTGTCCGGCGCCGGCATCGAGGTCGTCAACGCGTCGAATCCGGGGCCCATCGGAAGCATCACGGCCGGCTATCCGCGGACGACGATCACGGGCGCCGATTTTGTCGGCGGCCGGACGATCGCGGCCTACTCCGCGGCCGTCGATCCCGCGGACGCGACGAAGGTCTGGGTGCTCGTGGAGCTGAACGCGCTGACCGGCGAGAAATCGCCGAGCTACGGGCTCCTCTACGTGACGAGCGGTCTCGTGAAGGTCTCGGCCGGCCCGATCTGGCGCGTCCCCTCGCTGACGGGCGAGGTCTGGTGGTCGAACCCGGGGCCGAGCTCCGCGCTCATCGCGGGCAACGGCGGCCTCTTCGTCCTCATGTGGGCGCAGCGCTCGCAGCCGGGACTTTTCAGGCTCTATTCCACGACGACGGCCGCCTGGTTCGCCATCAACGCCTCGGCGCCTCCCGGCGCGTTCGACATCCCGACGAACCTCTACAGCAACTTCTCGACGGGCCAGCCGATGCGCGGGTTCGCCGCCGCCCCCCCCTCCAACTCCCTTTACGCCTATCTCCCGACGGGCTTGTCGGCCTACATGATCCCGATGACCTGCGTCTCTCAAAACGCGCCCGCCGTCGGGTTCATGAGCGTGACGAACCAGGCGGGCGCGCCGCTCGCCAACAACGACACCGTGTTCCTGGGCGACCTCGTCACGATCACCCCATCCGTCAGCCCGTCGCCGTCGAGTCAGCCCCTGACGGGATTCGGATGGAATTTCGACTTCGATTTCCACGCGGGCGCCGCCTCCGACGACTTCGGGGCAGGCTCGTCTCCGCGCGTCAAGGCGCCGGACAACGGGGCAATCGGGAGCCCGCCGGCTCCGCCGGCGGCGATCACGGTCGTCGGGCCCTGCGACTATCAGGTGGGCGGCACGGACCCCGGAAGCGGCGCCGGCTGCTGGACATCGGTCACGACGAACTCCGCGTTCGGCGGACCAGATTTCTCCTCGGCCTCTCCGCCCGCAGGAACGACCGTGCCCCTTACGTTCGCGTTCGAGGCGAACAATGCCCTCGGCAGCGCGGGCGCGAGCCTTTTCACGCTGAACTGGAAGGTTCCCGCGGCCCGGCTCCAGTCGACGCAGGTCCTGTCCGGCCAGCCTCTCGTCAGCGGCTCCGACGGCCATCCGACGGCCGTGGGCTTCAAGTGGTACTTCGGAGATTCTCCGACGGCCCTGACGCTGGCCCCCGCCTGTACGGGCCCGACGTGCGTGCCGACTCTCCAGACGAACGGAACCCACTCCTACTGGCTCACGGCGTC
>JAMQPJ010000145.1 GCA_023717585.1 Thermoanaerobaculia bacterium | reverse complement strand
GCCGCGCGAGCCGAGCGCGCCGTCGGCGACGATCTTGAGCGCGCGGACCGTGAGCCGGCCTTCGGTCACCGGGCCCCGCGCGAGCGCGGCGTCGAGGTCCTTCGGGCCCACGGTCGCGTACACGCGGACCGGGAGCTTCCCGTCCTTCGCGAGCCTTTCGAGGATCGCGATGTCGGCAAGCGACGAGCTCGAGGCCTCACCCACGCCCGTCAGCCCGGCCTTCGCGCACGCCTCGAGCCCGGCGACGAAGTCTTTCCGGGCCTCGTCCGGGCCGGGCGCCGGGATCGCGCGTAGGACGAGCGCCATCGCGTTGTCGACGAGGACGCCCGCGGGCGACCCGTCCGCGAGGCGTTCGATGCGGCCGCCGGGCGGGTCCGGCGTGGCCTTCGTGACGCCCGCGGCCCTCAGCGCGGCGGCGTTCACCCAGATCGCGTGGCCGTCCACGCGCGCGAGGACGACCGGCGCCTTCGGCGCGGCCCCTTCGAGGTCGGCGGCCGTCGGAAACGCCGTGTCGGTCCAGCGGTTCTGGTCCCAGGCGCGCCCGCGGATCCACGTGCCGGGCGACGCGGAGGCCGAAAGGGCCTTCACGCGCAGAACGATCTCTTCCTTCGAGATGCCGCGGCAGTCGATCATGCGGCGGAGCGTGCCGAGAGAGCGCAGGTGGCCGTGCGTGTCCGTGAGCCCGGGGACGAGGACGGCACCGGCGAGGTCCACGACCTTCGCCCCCGGCGCAGCGGCGCGCGCCTCCGCCTCGTTGCCGACGAAGGCGACAGTCCCGGCCTTCACGAGGATCGCGGCCCTGCGCGGCGACTCGTCCCACGCCGCGTAGACCGAAGCGCCGCCGAAGAGGGTCCCGGCGTCGGGAGCAGGGACCGGCAGCGGCGTCGGAGCCGGGTCTACGGCCAGCGCGCACGCGGGAAGGGCGAGAAGGAGCGCGAGCAGGGGCTGTCGGCTCATCGCGACACCACGACCTCTCCGCCCTTCATGACGAAAGACACCTTCTCGAGAACTGTGATGTCCTTCAGCGGGTCGCCGTCCACCGCGACGAGGTCCGCGAACCGGCCCGGCGCGATGGCGCCGACCTTGTCCCACCCGAGGAGCTCGGCCGCGTTGACGGTCGCGGATTGGATCGCCTGCATCGGCGTGAGGCCGCCCGCGACCATGTAACGGAACTGCCGCGCGTTGAGGCCGTGGGGATACACGCCCGCGTCCGTCCCGTACGCCACCTTGACGCCCGCCTTCACGGCCTTCGCGAAGTTCTCTCGCTGAAGGCGGCCGATGGAGCGCTCCTTCTCGATGATCTTCTCGGGGTAGCCCATCTTCGCGAACTCGGCGAGGATCCAGTCGTCGTTGTAGACGTCCGCGACGAGGACCGTGCCTCTTTCCTTCATCATGCGGATGCCTTCGTCGTCGATGAGGCTGCCGTGCTCGATCGAGACGACGCCCGAGAGGACGGCGCGCTTGATCGCTTCGGTCCCGTGCGCGTGCGCGGCCACCTTGCGGCCCCACATCGCGGCTTCGTCGCAGATCGCCTTCATCTCCTCGAGCGTGTACTGCGGGGCGCCGACGGACTCTTCCTCCGAAAGGACACCGGCCGAGGCGATCATCTTGATGACGTCGGCGCCGAACTTCACGTTCTGGCGGACGAGCTTGCGCACGGCGTCGACGCCGTCCGCGACGCCGGAGAAGCGCTCGAACCTCAGGTACGGCGAAAAACCCGTGAGGTCCCCGTGCCCGCCCGTCGACCCGATCGAAAGGCCGGCGACCTTCAGGCGCGGCCCGGCGACCTTGCCGGCGTCGATCGCGCTCTTGAGCGCGACGTCGACGTACTCCGGCGAGCCCACGACGCGCAGCGTCGTGAAGCCGGCTTCGAGCGTCTTTCGCGCGTAGACGTGCGCCGTGACCGCGACGTCGATCGGCGACCGTCGGAACCGGTCCGCGTAGTAGTCCTCGGGCTGAGACGTGACGTGGGTGTGCACGTCGATCAGCCCCGGGAGAACGGTCTTCGCGGACAGGTCGACGATCCGGGTGCCGACGGGGGCCACGAGATCCGGCCCGACCGCCTTGATGACGCCGTTCTCGATGAGAATCTCCTGACCGTTGAGGACGGTTCCTCTCGTCACGTCCACGAGCGCTCCGGCC
>JAMQPJ010000126.1 GCA_023717585.1 Thermoanaerobaculia bacterium | reverse complement strand
TCTCCCGCGCGGAGCGCCGCCGCGAGGCTGTCCGCGGACCGGGCCGGGTGCGCGAGCGAGACTGCTTTCGACGGCAGCGTCGACTCGGCGCCGGCGCCGCCCCCCGCGACGGCCGTGGATTCCACGACCGAGGCCT
The DNA here is from genome assembly GCA_023717585.1 of Thermoanaerobaculia bacterium. Taxonomy (GTDB): domain Bacteria; phylum Acidobacteriota; class Thermoanaerobaculia; order UBA5066; family UBA5066; genus Fen-183. The sequence goes on along the minus strand of JAMQPJ010000126.1, from coordinate 6,300 downwards.
CGAAGCCCGCGCCGCGGGCACGCTCCGTGAGCGTCTCCGCACGGACCCGCAGGGAGGCAAGAGGAGCCTCGAGCATCCGAAAGAAGGGGATCTCGAGGCGGCGGCCCGAGAGATGCAGGTCGAGAGTGGCGGCCAGCGCGCCGAGGGCGAGCTTGTCCGGGCGCAAGGCGCGAGCGAGCGGATTCGCGGCAGCGCGCGCGACGAGCTCCTTCCTCCCGATCATGATTCCGGCCTGAGGTCCGCCGAGGAGCTTGTCCCCCGAGAAGCAGACGAGGTCGGCGCCGTCGTCCAGGGCTGCGAGCGGCACGGGCTCGTCAGAGAGGCCGGGCTCGTCGAGGCGCGTGGGCGTGGCCGCCCCGGCGTCGAAGACGACGGGGACGCCCCGGGCGCGCGCGAGGGCCGCGAGGGCGGGAAGCGCGACGTCTTCGGTGAATCCGACGATGCGGTAGTTCGAGGGCCGGACCTTGAGGATCGCCGCCGCGCCGGCGTCGAGCGCCTCTTCGTAGTCCCGGGCCGTCGTCCTGTTCGTCGTGCCGACCTCGTGCAGGGAGGCGCCGCTCTTCGCGAGGATCGCCGGCACGCGGAAATCGCCGCCGATCGCGACGAGCTCCCCGCGGGACACCGCGACGGGCCTCCCGTTCGCGAGCGTGTCGAGGGCGAGGAGCAGCGCGGCGGCGGCATTCGTGACCGAGAGGGCGTCGAGGTCGTCGCGTCCCGGCGCGAAGAGCGCGAGGACGAGCGGCCGGACGTGCTCGCCGCGCGTCCCGCGTGTCCCTTCCGCGAGATCGTATTCGAGGGTCGAGAAACCGGCGGCACGGCCCGCGGCCGAGACGGCTTCGCTTGCGAGCGGGGCACGGCCCAGATTCGTGTGCAGGAGGACCCCCGTCGCGTTGACCACGCGGCGCGGCCCGGCCGGGAGGCGGGTCTCGAGTGCGCGGGCGGCAGCGGCCAGAATCGACGGGGCCGCGTCGCCGTCCCGGGGTGCCGCCGCGCGCCAGGCCGCCGCCGCTTCGCGGAGGGCCTCCTTCGCGCGGGCTCTTCCGTGGCGGGCGGTCAACGCCTTCCCGGTCGCCGTCTCGAGGAGGTGGTCCATGCCGGGAGGCCGGGGCGGTTCGGGATCCATGCCGACGGAATGTAGACTACTTTTCGCCGATGGCCGTCTCGATCGCGCGTGATCTCGATTTCCTGGAGCAGAGCATTACGGCTCTGAAGCTGGATTACGAGCGCTTCTTCTCAGGCGACGTGAAAGTGCCTCCGCTTCCCGCTCGCAAGAGCGTGGAGCAGGTGCTCCGCCGCATCGGCAACGCCCCCGTCGAGAAGGTCGCCGAGCGATTCCGGCTTCAGGCGCTCCAGAGCCGGTTCACGACCTTCTCCGATCTCTGGGAAAAGAGGCTCCTCGCGCGGGAGGAAGGGCGGAGACCGATTCGGCTCGCGGCCCGCCCGAGGGTGGTCGAGCCGGCAGCTTCCCCTCCCGCGCGCGACGCCTCGACTCCGGGGTCCGTAAAAGGCTCGGAACGGGGCGACCTCAGGTCTCTCTTCGACCGGTACTGCGCGGCGCGCGCGGCGGCCGGTGAGGACGCTACCCGGCTCCGATATGACCGATTCGTGGAGCTCGTGAAAAAACAAGCCGCCGAGATCCGGAAAGCCACGGGCGCCACGCGCCTCGCCTTCGACGTGCAGACGCGCGACGGGAAAGTTCGGCTCGTCGGCCGCCCTCTTGCCCCGCCGGCGAAAGGACCATCATGAACATCGATCGACGCACGGGCCCCGGGGGTGCACGCATTCTCGGCCTGGCCATGGCGGCCCTCGTCGCCTTCGCCGGGCCCCTCGCCGCCAAGGACGTGTACAAGGGCTTCTTGGACCCGGGCATTCCGCAGCACCGCGCGACGCTCGACCTCCTCGAGCGCCTGGAGAAGGCGCCGAACGACGCCTCGCTCCACAACGATCTCGCGTGCCTCATCGCGCGGGACGGCTTCTGGCGAGACGCTTTTCGGGAGTTCGGTATCGCCGCGAAACTCGACAAGACGGACGGCCGCCCGCTCTACAACGCGGGACTCGTTCACGCGATGCGCGGCGAATGGGGCGGCGCCGCTTCCTCGTTCAAGAAGGCCGTGTCGCGCGCGCCGGGGAACTGGGCGGCGTGGTGGATGCTCGGCTACGCCGAGGAACGGCGCGGCAACGATTCCGCCGCGATCGCGGCATACAAGACGTCCTTGCGGGTCGACACGTCGCTGTTCGACGTGCGCCGGAACCCCTTCGCCGCATACACGCGTCTCAAGGGGCGCGTCCTCCTCGAGAGCCTCGACGGGCGCCTGGTTCGGGCCTCTCTTCCCGTGACCGAGCAGATGGCGGAGGCCGGCCTCGTGGGCTCGTTCCAGCAGGGCCGCGTCGCGGTTTCGGCCGTGCCCGGGGGACTCGCGCCCGGAGGGCCCGCGCCGGGCGCCGCAGGCGGCCCGGCGCCGGACGACCACGCCATGAGGCCGGGGCCGGGCGGCGCGGTCGTGACGTCCGTGCCCCCGGTGAGCACGAGCCGCCCCGCACCTCCTCCGAACGCGTCGTCCGCTCCCCCCACTCCCGCGTACACGCGCGCGAACGAGCTAATCCCCTCCGAAATACCCCCGCAATCTCCCGCCGGGCCAGCGAAAAAGCGCTCACCCGCCCCCCGGACCGCCCCCGGGGACCGCGAGGACGCCCCCGCCGCGCCGGCTCCGGCGCCGCCGCGTCCGGGGCCCGGCGTCGGCTGAGCCGCGAAGGGCGCCGTCAGGCCCCCTTCCACTTCGGAACGAAGAGAGTGGGCGCCCCGGCGCTGCCCGTGCCAGAAGGCACGAACCGGAGGTCGTCTCCGACGGCCGAAATGGACCGCAGAAACTCCGAAAGCCGGCCCTCGACGAGCGTCTCGGACACCGCCTCTCTCGCCCGGCCTTTCTCGATCCAGTAGCCCGCCGCGTGCAGGCGGAAGCGGTCGCCCGGAAGATCCACCTCCGGGCGCGAGAGGAGGACCGCAGCATAGAACCCGCGCGCCAATGCGCGCAGAAGGTCCAGTGGCGGGACTCCGGCCGACGAGTCCACGAACAGGTTCGTGATGCCGATCGCGGGCGGCTCGGTATACGCGCGGCGCAGCGCATTGCCGGTGGGCGGCCGCTCGAGGCGCACGGCGGCGGCCGAGTCCGAGAGCTTGCCGGCGGCGATCCCCCGCGAGACGAGAACCGTGCGCGAATGGGGCGTTCCCTCCCCGTCGTGCGTCGCCTTCACCGGCCCGCCGGGGACCGTCGAGTCGTCTACCAGCGAAAAGAGCGGGGACGCGAATGCGTCGCGTCCGTCGCGCGTACGCGACGCGAGAAGCGCGTTTCCCTCGTCGCCGAAGAAGGCCGATGCGAGACGGCCCACGACGGTGGCCGCGACGTTCGGATCGAGGAGGAGGTCGCCCCGGGCCGGTGCGAGCGGCCGGCCGCGGAGCGGAAGGAGCACCCGGTCCACGGCGTGGTGCGCGAGGCGGTCGAGGAAGAGCTCACCGGGCCGCGACGCCGACGCGAGAACGCGTGCCGACACGCTGCCGGCCGCAGTCCGTCCCGTCACGGTCGCGACGAGCGTGGCGATTCCGCTGCCGAAAGCGACGTCGCGTCCGGCCGTCGTCGCGACGCGCTCCGTGCGCGCGCCGACCGTGAGAATCGCCTCGGTCAGTGAGACGGCGCCCTCGCCCTCGGCGAGGAGCGCGCTCCGGAAAGACGCGAGGAGAGCGCGCGCGGACGCCTCGTCCGGAGGCGGGGGCGGAGCGAGCGCCGAGGCAGGACCGGGAGCGACCGGCCCCGTGGCGCGGGCCCCGCGGCGCGCCCGTGCCCGGCCGAGGACGAGTCTCGCTTCGGCCGGAAGGCGTTCGGAGGCCTCGGGCGGGGAAGCCGCGAACGCGGTTCGCCCCGAGCGGAAGAGTCGCAGCGCGAAGCCCCGCTCGGCGACGACCGACAGCCGCGTGCCCTCGGCGTCTTCTGCGAGCTCGATCGAGGTCCCGCGGCGCTCGTAGGCTTCGGCAGACTCGCCCGCCGCCGCGTCGCACCGCGCGCCCGCGAGGATGCGCTCGAGGAGCCCGTCTCGCGGGGAACTCACGGGCGGCCTCGCACCGCGGTGAGGCCGCGGATGAGAATGGCGGGGGACGCGCCGCCCACGGCTACGCCCTCGCCTCCCTTGACGCAGAGTCCCAGACCGCTCGCGGGATGCGTCACGTCGCCGCTCTCGGCGTGAAGGTGGCGGAGGGCGGTGAGAACGTCGGACGTGAGGACGAACGGGCCGAGTGGAGCGCCGAGCGCGCCCCGCCTCACGAGGTCCGCGCTCTCGACGAAGAGCGTGAAGCGGCCCGACTCGGGGTCCGCGTGCCCGGCCGAGATCTCCCGCACGTAGAGTCCGTTGCCGCAGGCCTCGAGAAGCTCCTCGCGACTGGCGCGGCCCGCCGACACGACGAGGTTGGAGAGCCGCGGGCGCGGCGGCCGGCGAAAGTCGCCGCAACGGGCGTGGCCATTCGAGGCGCCGCCGGCCGCCCTTCGGTCCGTGACCTGGCCGTCCACGCAGCCGTCCGTCAGGAGGGCGACCGGGCGCGCGGGCGTGCCCTCGTCGTCCGCGAGATAGTGACCCGGAAGATCGCCGCGGGTCGGGTCCGCGGTCACGGTGACGCCCGGGGGCGCGACCGCGGCGCGCGGCACGCGCGTGAGGACGGAGCCCCGCTCGCCGCCTCCCGCTTCGAGCGGATGGCCGACCGCTTCGTGCCAGAACACCGACGCCGCGCCCGGGGAGAACACGACGTCCACCGGCCCTTCGGCGACCCGGTGCGCGGGCACGGGCCGCGCCGCATCCGCGAGGGCGCGCGCGAGGGCGTCGAGAGCCGGTGCCCACGGGGCGGACGTCTGGAACGCGAACGGCCGCGCCGCGTGCGCGCGCCTGAGGAGGCCGGCCGCCTCGAGGCGTCGAACGGTTCCGCACGTCACGAGCTCTCGCGCCGTCACGACCGCGCGCGAGACGGTGACGCGGGTGACGCGGAGCGTGAGCGAGATCCCGCGCGGATCGGGGAGGGCCCGGTGAAGTGCGGCACCGAGCTGGGCCGCGCGCTCTTCCTCGTCGCCTCCCGGCACTTCGGCCCCGGCGCTCTCTCTCCCGAGGCCGCGGGATTTGAGGAAGGGAGACCCTCCGCCGCGGCGGGAGGCCTCGCGCACGGCTTCCCGGAGCGCCTCGGGACCGTCTCCGTCGCGCGCGACGAGAAGAGACTCGCGGCCCCGGCGAAGACGCACGGCGGTGCCGCGCTCCTCCGCGAAGGCGGGCGCCAGGAGGCCGGCCTCGGTCGCGGTCCACGAAACGCGGCGACGCCTCTCCCGGAAGACTTCGCCGCCCTCGCCCCGGCGCAGCAGTCCGGAGACGATCCGGACGGCGTCCTCCGCGTCCTGGCGGAAGGTCTCGACGAGGTCGCTCAACGTGGAGGATTGTAGGAGCGCGCGGGGAATCCCGCGGGTGGCGCGTCGGGTCCTGGGATATTCTCCCGCGCTCATGGCCTTCTCCGACGTTCGCCTCTCGGCCCAGGCGGCCTTCGTGGCCCGCCGCATCCTCTCCGAGGGGCTGGTCAAGGCCGCCTCGGCGGCCGATGTACGCCACGCCCTCGAGGCCGCGCTCGTCGAGGACCGCGACAGGGAGCGGGCGCTCGACGAGGAGGTGAAGAGGCTCCTCGAGAAGAACGCCGCGACGATTCGTAGCGCGAACGTCGACTACGCGGAGATGTTCCGGAAGGCGAAGAGAATGCTCGCCGAGAAGAAGAAAATCCCCCTCTGAGCGGGAGTCGCATGCCACGTTCGATCGAAAACCGGCTGGTCGCCCTCGAGGCCCTTCGCGCGAAGTCACGCGCTGGAGGTGGTACCGCCCGCCGCGAGAAGCAGCACAAGGCGGGCAAGCTCACCGCCCTGGAACGTGTCGAGCTCCTCGGCGATCCCGGCTCGTTCGAGGAGATCGATGCGTTCGTCGTGCACCGCTGCCTGGACTTCGGGATGGACGACTCGGCGAACGAGATTCCGGGCGACGGAGTGGTCGCGGGCATCGTGCGTGTCGAGGGCCGGCCGGCCTTCGTCTTCGCGCAGGACTTCACGGTCTTCGGCGGGTCGCTGTCGGAGACGAACGCCGCGAAGATCTGCAAGGTCATGGACCTCGCGATGAAAGTGGGGGCACCCGTCGTGGGCCTGAACGACTCGGGCGGCGCGCGCATCCAGGAAGGCGTCGTCTCGCTCGGAGGCTACGCCGACATCTTTCTGCGCAACACACTCGCCTCCGGCG
>JAMQPJ010000092.1 GCA_023717585.1 Thermoanaerobaculia bacterium | reverse complement strand
CTCGGCGCCGAGACGACGGCGCTGCCCGGCTTCACGGTGGGGGCGACGGGCCGGTACGTCGCGGCCTCGTGGCTGGACAACACGAACGCCGAGGGTCTCGAAGCCCCTCGTACCTTTCAGCTGGACGCGGTGCTTGCCGTCGACCTCTCGCGCTGGATTCCCGCCGGAAAGCCGCGCCTCAAGGTGCAGGTCAACAACGTCCTCGACAACCGGAAGCTCTGGCCGCGCGGCTACTCGTATCTCTACGCGAACCGCGACGCCGCCGGGTCCGAGACGCTCGCCGGCATCCCGTACTACTACCCGCTCGCGACGCGCAGCGTTTACGTGACTCTCGACCTCGGTCTCCCGTGAGCCCACTCGAGATCCTGGGCGCGGCGACAGGCGTTCTCGGCGTCTGGCTGACGGCCCGGGAGAAAGTCTGGTGCTGGCCCGTCGGCCTCGTGAACGTCGCGGTCTACGCGCTCGTCTTTCGCGAGGCGAGGCTGTACGCGGACATGGGGCTCCAGGGCGTGTATTTCGTCCTTTGCCTCTACGGCTGGTGGGCCTGGCTGCGCGGAGGAGTCGCGCACGGGCGGCTCTCCGTCTCCCGCGCGCCGCGAACCGTCCTCGCGGCGTGCGGCGCCGCCGCAGCGGTCTTCGCGATCGGGCTCGGGATCTTCCTGGCGTCGAAGACGGATGCGGCCTTGCCCTTCTGGGACGCGGGCACCGCGTCCTTCAGTCTCGCCGCCCAGTTTCTCCAGACCCGAAAGTGGATCGAGAACTGGGTGCTCTGGATCGCCGTGGACGTCGTCTACGTCGGGATATACGTCGTGAAGGGCCTGAACCTCACGGCAGGACTCTACGCGTTGTTCCTCGTCCTTGCGGGAATCGGGCTCGCATCCTGGCGCAGGAGCCTCGCGTGAGCGTGCGGCGCGTCGTCGTGAGTGGAGGGGAGTGCACCGGGAAGACGACACTCGCCCGGGCCCTCGCCGCACGCTGGAAGACGGCGTGGGCGGCCGAGGCGGCCCGCGAGGTCGCCCTTGCGCGAGGAGTCGCCCTCGGACCCGGGGACGTGTCCGTGATAGCCCGGACGCATCTGCGCCTCGCGGACGAGGCCTGCCGCGCGGCGGAAGAGGCCGGGCGCTCGCTCGTCGTCTTCGACCAGGACCTCCTCTCGACTGTCGTCTATGCGCGCCACTACTACGGGAGCTGTCCTCCGTGGGTCGAGCGGCTCGCCGTCGAGCGGGCCGGCGACCTCTACCTCCTCTGCCACCCGGACCTGCCGTGGGCAGCCGACGGCGTGCGCGACCGGCCCGCGGCGCGCGCGGAAATCCACGCTCTCTTCACGGAGGCCCTCGCGCGAACCGGCACGCCCGTCGTGGACGTGACGGGAACGGGTGAAGGGCGCGAAACGCGCGCCGGGTCCGCCGTCGCGGAGCTCCTCGGAACCTGATCACGGGAGGGGGGCGCGGCGACCGGGCTCTCACCGCCGGCGCACGCCGAGGAGCGAGAGCAGGAACGAACCGAAGAGGGCCTCGGCCCCGAGGACGAGCAGGAGAACGCCCGGAATCATCCAGCGCATGGTCTGCGTGTAGGGGAGGCCGTGGTAACCGGCGCCGGCCCAGAGGACCGCCACGCGGCCGACGAGAGCGCAGCCCAGGAGGAGACACGCCGCTCCCGCGAGGAGCCCCGTCTCCAGCGTGATCCAGCGGTCGAAGAGGCGGTCGAGAAGCGGATCCTTCGGCAGAAGGCCCTCGGTGATGCCGAAAATCTTCGCGCAGACGCCGGCGAAGAGCGCCGCCGCGCCGACGAGGACCATGCCGGCTCCCGCGAGCATCGTGTGGACGTCGAGCGTGGCCCCGAAGAGAGCGCGCGCCCCCGGCAGGAGCCACGCGATGAGCGCGCCGCCCGACAGGATCAGCGCGAGGCCGGGCACGAGGAAGAGCCAGCGCGGCGAGTAGAGGAGGAGGAAGCGCAGGTGCCGCCAGCCGTCGCGCCACGGGCGCAGATGCGGCGAGCGCGACCGCCCGTCCCTGCGAAGCGTCACGGGAATCTCCCGGATCGTCAGCCCGAAAAGCACCGCCTTGACGACGATCTCGCTCGCGTACTCCATGCCCGTCGTCCGGAGATCGAGGCCGAGGAGCGCGTCGCGGCGGAAGCCGCGCAGACCGCAGTGAAAATCCGAGACGTCGGTGCGGAAGAAGAGGCGGCCGAGTCCGGTGAGGACGGGGTTGCCGAGCCATCGGTGGAGCGGCGGCATGGCATCCTTTTCGATCACGCCCCTGAAGCGCGAGCCCATGACGAGGTCCGCGCCGCCGTCGAGGGCCTTCACGAAGTCCGGCACGGCGCCGAAGTCGTACGAGAGGTCCGCGTCGCCCATGACGACGTAGCGGCCGCGCGCCGCCGCGATTCCGCCCGCGAGCGCCGCGCCGTATCCCGGAATCGCGACCGGGACGACCCGCGCGCCGGCGGCCTCGGCAAGCTCGCGGGAGCCGTCCGTCGAGCCGTTGTCCGCGACGACGACCTCGCCCGCGAGACCCGCTGCCGCGAGGGCGGCGAGCGCCTCCGCGACGCACGGGGCCACTGTTTCGGCCTCGTTCAGGCAGGGCATGACGACGGAGACGGCCAGCGGAACGGCGGGGGGCACGACTCATTGTCGCCGAGTCCGCCCCGGACTCGCCGTCGTAGTGTATTTTTAGGAGGGGCATGAACGACGTGTTGCGTGCATCGCTGGTGGATTACGTCAACGCCTGGCCGCTCACGTGGGGTCTCCTGCGGCGCGCGGTGGACGGAGTCGAGGCGCTCACGGACATTCCGTCGGCGTGCGCCGAGCGCCTCGCGCGAGGGGAAGTCGAGGCGGGGCTCGTGCCGTCGATCGAGGCCGCGCGTATCCCCGGCATCCGGATCGTGCGCGGCGTCGGGATCGCGTCCCGCGAGCGCGTGCGCAGCGTCATCCTCGTCGGTCGCCAGCCGCTCGAAACCGCGAAGACCGTGGCCCTCGACGTCGCGTCGCGCTCATCCGCCGCGATGGCGCGCATCCTCTTCCACGACCTCCTCGGCGTGAAGCCTCAGTTCCACGCGGCCGCGCCGGACCTCGGTGAAATGCTGGCGCACCACGACGCGGCTCTCCTCATCGGGGATCCGGCCCTGAAGGCGGACCTTTCCGGGCTCCATGTGCTGGACCTCGCGGAGGGCTGGCAGCGCCTCACGGGGCTGCCGTTCGTGTTCGCGGTGTGGGCGGTGCGGCCGTCCGTGCCGCCGGAGCCGTTCCTGTGGTCGCGCGAGTACGCGCGGACTCACGCCTCCGAAATCCTCGACGCCGCTGCCGCGCGAACCGGAATGCCGCGCGAGGCCCTCGCGGAATACCTCGATGGAGACCTGCATCACGACCTCGCGGAAGAGGACGAGAAGGGCCTCGCGGAGTTCTACCGGCGCGCCCACGCGCGGGGCCTCCTCTCGTCCCCCGATCTGCCGCCCTTCGCGAGCGTCCCGCTCGTTCCCCGCCGGGAGGGCTGAGGCATCCGCATGTCGGGGGTCGCTTCCGCCGCTCCGGCGGCGCCCGCTGTCCTGCCGAACGCGCCGGTGCCGGGGCTCGGCGGCTCGCGGCGCGTGGCCGAAGCGGCGGCCCGGGTGCGCGGCGGCGAACGCCTGTCGTACGACGAAGGCCTCCTGCTCTTCAGCGAGGCGACCCTGCTCGAGGCCGGGACCGCGGCGGACGCCGCGCGCCGGCGGATGCATCCCGCCGATCGCGTCACCTACCAGATCGACCGGAACGTCAATTACACGAACGTCTGCATTTACCGCTGCACGTTCTGCGCGTTTTACCGGCCCGCGGGCGACGCCGAGGGTTACGTCCTGCCGCTCGAGGAGATCGGGAGGAAGGTCGAGGAGACGATCGCGCTCGGAGGCACCGGCATCCTGTTGCAGGGGGGCGTCCACGCCGAGCTGCCGTTCTCCTACTACGAGGACGTCCTGTCGTTCCTGCGCGAGAAGTATCCGCAGATCCATCGCCACGCGTTTTCGGCGCCGGAGATCTACTTCCTCGCCAAGAAGGAGAAGACCTCCGTCGCAGGCGTTCTCGCGCGCCTGAAGAGGGCGGGACTCCAGTCGGTCCCCGGGGGCGGCGCCGAGATCCTCGACGACGACGTGCGAAAGCGGATCTGGGCGCTCACGAAGGCGCCGACGGAGAAGTGGGCCGAAGTGCATCGCGAGGCCCACCGCCTCGGGATGCCGACGACGGCGACGATGATGTTCGGGGTCGGCGAGACGCACGAACAGCGTCTTCATCACCTCGACGTCGTGCGGCGGGTCCAGGATGCGTCCCGTGCCGATGGCGTCGAGAGCTTCACCGCCTTCATTCCGTGGACCTTCCAGGAGGAGAACACGGCGATGGACGGCAAGGTCGAGACGGCGGGCGGCTACGACTACCTGCGCACGCTCGCGATCGCGCGCCTCTATCTCGACAACGTGCCTCACGTTCAGGGCTCGTGGCTCACGCAGGGGGCGAAGATCGGCAGCGTCGCGACGTCGTTCGGCGCCGACGACCTCGGCTCGATCATGATCGAGGAGAACGTCGTGGCCGCCGCGGGCTCGCACAACAAGATGGGCGAACCGGCCATGCTCGCGCTCATCCGCGACGCGGGCTTCACGCCGGTCAAGCGCGGCTCGGTCTACGAGCGCTGCCGCGAGGTGTGCTGCCGGGATCTGCCGGCGCTCTGAACCGCGCGGGAGGCCGTGCCCGGCTCCGAGGCGGTCACGCCAGGTCGAAGACCAGAAACTCCGCCGCGCCGCCGCGCGGGCGAAACACGAAGGCCGTCTCGCCCGACGCCGCGAGTCCGTCGCCGGCCGACAGCGCGTGGCCGTTCACGTCGACGACGCCCCGGAGCGCCTGCACCCAGAGGTGGCGCCCCTTCGGAACCGCGAGGGACGCCGACATTTCCTCGTCGAGGACGGAGGCGTGAAGGCGCGCGTCCTGGCGGATCGAGATCGAGCCCTCCGTGCCGTCGGGCGATGCGACGAGCCTGAGGCGCCCGAGCTTGTCGTGCCTCTCGAACCGCTTCTGGTCGTAGCGCGGCGCGTAGCCCGCGCGATCGGGAAGAATCCAGATCTGGACGAAGTGGAGGAGGCCGGAGTCGCTCGCGTTGATCTCGCTGTGGCTGACACCCGTGCCGGCGCTCATGTACTGAACGTCGCCCGGCACGATCGTCGACCCGGTTCCCATGCTGTCGCGGTGGGCGAGCGCGCCCTCGAGAACGTACGACACGATCTCCATGTCCCGGTGGCCGTGCGTGCCGAACCCCATCCCGGGCTTCACACGGTCTTCGTTGAGGACCCTGAGGGCCCTGAAGCCCATGTGCGCCGCGTCGTGGTAGTCGGCGAACGAGAACGAGTGCCAGGTGTCGAGCCAGCCGTGGTCGGCATGGCCGCGTTCGTTCGCCCTGCGGAGTGTGATCATGACGGGCTGTTAACGCGCAGGGCACGGACCATATTCCCCGCAGGATAAGCTGTTGTTACCACATGAGCCTGTCGCCGGGTTCCCGCCTCGGCCCTTACGAAATTCTGTCCCTTCTCGGGGCCGGGGGGATGGGCGAGGTCTGGCGGGCGAAGGACACGCGGCTCGGGAGAGATGTCGCGATCAAGGTACTGCCCGAGGATTTCTTAGAAGGTGAAGAGCGCAAGGCCCGCTTCGAGCGGGAAGCGAAGCTGTTGGCAGTGCTGAACCACCCCAACATTGCGGCGATCTATTCATTCGAAGAAATCTCCGGTTCGTCCTCTTCGGGCAGAGCCGATGCGACGCGCCACGTCCTCGTCATGGAGCTCGTCGAAGGTGAATCGCTGAGCAAGCGCATGAAGGCGGGGAAGATGCCCCTAGGCGAGGCGCTTTCCATCGGCCGCGACATCGCGGCCGCGCTGGAGGCGGCGCACGCGAAAGGGATCGTGCACCGCGACCTCAAACCCG
>JAMQPJ010000090.1 GCA_023717585.1 Thermoanaerobaculia bacterium | reverse complement strand
GCTCGATCAGGTCGTACGAGGCCTGCACGCGGGCTCCGGGCACGATGCTCCCCTGGGAATCTCGGTCGCGCCCCAGGAGCCAGATCGTGTCGGCGACCGTCAGGGCCGCCGTGATGTCGTGCGTGACGACGACGATCGTATTGAGCTCGTCCGCGTTCCCGACTTCGGTGACGAACTGCGACACGCGGTCCACCGCGATCGGATCGAGACCGGAAAACGGCTCGTCCATGAGGAGGTAGTGCTCGCTGCACATGAACTGCTGGGCAATGGCGACTCTCTGACGCTGTCCCCCGGATAGCTGAACGGGATATTTCCTGGCGTGCTCGTCCAGGGTGAAGCGGTTGAGCAGGCCGAGCGCCTTCTCCCGCGCGCCCGCGGCCGAAAGGCCGACGCGCCGACCGGCCACGACGAGGTTCCCGAGCACGGTCCGGTGCTCGAAGAGGGGGTAGTTCTGAGCCACGACGCCCACCATTCCGCGCTCAACCGGTATCCCTCTCTCGCCGATTCGAACGGTCCCCTTGTCCGGCTGCTGGAGCCCGGCCATGACGCGGAAGAGCTGCGTCTTGCCGATTCCCGATGGTCCGAGCAGCCCCACGATCTGGCCCGTGACCCGGCCTGGAAAGCGGATGTCCTTGATCTCGAGGTCGACGTCGCGAAGAATCGTCTTCCCGCCAAGGCTCAGGAAGACGTTCTCCACCTTGAGCAGGGTGGCGCCGTGCTCGTACCTGGCCGCCGCCACTCAGCGTCTCTCCAGGGCGAGTGAGGCATAGGGGCAGACGAGGCGCTTGAGGAAGCCAATGCCATAGTCCTGGAGAAGCCCGACGAAGAGAATGAGGAACTGGATCGCGAAGACCTCCGCCAGATGGAAATGTTTGTTCTGGTTCAGGAGCATCGCGCCGACTCCCCCTTCGGAACGCGAGATCCCTTCGACCATCGTCAGCATCATCCAGCCGATGGCGGCGTTCTGCCGGAACACCTCGAAGGCACGGTCAGCCGTCCCGAGGACGACGACCTCCCAGACGACTTTTCCCTCGCTCATGCGCAGAGTCCGCGCGTGGTCGAACTTCTCGCGCGGGATCTCGGCGACGACGGACGCCATGGACGTGACGAAGAAGACCGTCATGCCGAAGACGAGGAGGGCGACCTTGAGCGGGCGGCCGCCCCCGACCATCAGCGTGAAGACGAACGTGAGGCCGATCAGACCCAGGAATCGCCCCTTCGAGACGGCCAGCACGATCGGGCGGAAGGCCGGGAGCACGGTCAGGTAGGAGAGCCCCAGGGAGAGAAGCGCCGTCCAACCGAGAGCTTCCAGGTTCATCCCGAGGCTCGTGAAGAGCTCGCGCCCGAGCCCCTGCTCGAGCCAGAGCGAACCGAAGGCGCGCAGGACCTCGGCAGGCTTCGGGAGGACGGCGAACGGCGAATTCAGCCAGACGAGAAGGACGAGGGCGATCTCTCCTCCCACGAGGATCTGGAGAGCCGTCGCCGAGACGACGCGATTCGGCAGGAAGGCGTCGCCCAGCTCCTTGACGAGCGGACGCCGCCACCCGGCCGCACCGGCACCGCCCCCGGCCGACTCGCCGGCCTTCAAGAGCCTCAGCCCCCCGTCGTACCCAGAACGATCTCGACTCGCCGGTTCTGCGCGCGCCCCTCGGATGTCGCGTTGGGAGCCACGGGATTCTCCTGTCCGTGCGAAAAGACCCGGAGGCGGCCGGACGGGAAGTTCACGGGTGACTGCCGCTCGAGCCACTGCTTGACGGCAAAGGCGCGGGCCTCGGAGAGCGCCATGTTCTTCTCGGGCGTGCCGATGCTGTCCGTATGGCCGTGGATCTCGACCGTCGTGCTGCTCGCGACGAGAAGATCCCGGAGCAGCTGCTCCAGCTCGCGCTGGGCGCCCGGCGTGAATGTCGCCTTTCCCGAGTCGAACGTGATCTGCCACGCCCGTCTCGAGACGACGCTCTTGACGCGCTCGCCCGGAACGAACTTCGGCATCTCCGCCTCCGTCCGGGCGGTGGACCGCCTGGCAATCGCCTCGACGTACGACGTGTCCAGAATCTCCTTGACGGGCGGATAGCTCGGGACGAGCTCCGGATACTGGTTGACGACGATGTCGCCGAAGACCCGATATGTCGCGGCGAAAAGGTTCGAGCTGCCGGACTTCAGGCCGAAGAGGATGAGGTTGTCGGCGAGGTTGTTGACCGCCGATCCCCCGAGGTCCACGGTGAGCCCCTGCTTGTCCTTCTCGGAAACGCCTTTGTAGTACTTCTCCCAGTAATCCGCATCGGACTCGTGGTAAACGACCGCGCTGATCTCCGCCCCGCGCCGAAGGGCGGCCGGGCTCGCCTTCACCTGGTCGCCACCCTCGAAGATGGCGGTGAGCATCCCCTCGACGGTCGGGCGGTTCTCCTTCATCCACTTGTCGATGCCGATGATCACGTTGGGCATCTGCGAGCTGTATTCGCGTGTCGAGACGATCGAGACGAGCCCGCCCTTTTTCTGCGCCACGTTCACGTCGCCGGGCGTCCACGTGACGACGCCGTTCACGCAGGCCCGCTTCGTCTCGCCGGTCTTCCGGCCGTTCTTGACGACGGGGCGGTCGTCGCAATACCCGGAGATGTATTTCTCACCGGCGTCGATGTAGTCCGACGCGGCGACCCAGTTCAGGCAGCCGGGGTCGTACGTCTTCTCGTCCGGGTTGTTGCAGAGCCCGTTGTCCCCGAGCCACTTCTGGGCGATGTTCCAGTCCCCGTCGCGAAGGAAGCCTGCCACGACCCCCCCCTTCGAGGAGGCCGGATTCCTCTTCCAGTCGGGCAGCCCCATGAACTTGTCCTCGCCTCGCGAGTACCCCATCGACCCGACGACCTTGGCCTTGTATTCCGAGCCGAGGCGCGACAGCGCGTCGTTGAGGCCCTTGAGGAAAGCGGCGCCGCCGTCGCCCATGACGGCGACGAAATGCGCGCCCTTCGACGGGTTGCGGTCTCCCCTGCTGAGGTCGGTCGCGAAGGCGATGAGCGCCTCCTGCATCTTCCCGGAATCGTCCTCGCGGACGAGCTTCAGGTTGACGCCGTTCTTGCACATCAGGCTCCCCTTGGCCGCCTGCGGGCCGCCGGTGGAGAGCATCCCGCCCATCTGCGCGTTCCACGCCCAGACCAGAAAGCGGACTTCCGGCTTTTCGGTGCAGCCCGGCGTCGAGCCCGGGCGGTCGACCTTCGCCACGGATCCCCCCGGGCTGCCGAGGTCGAGGGACGGGAGGTCGGCCTTGAGCGGGACCTTCGATTCCTTCCCCTTCGCTGCGGGCACCACCTTTTCGAGGAGGCCGGTGCTCTTGTATCGCCAGCCGGCGTAGCCGATGACGCCGAG
>JAMQPJ010000089.1 GCA_023717585.1 Thermoanaerobaculia bacterium | reverse complement strand
CCGTAGTCGAAGGAACGTCCCGAGAGCGGGTTCAGAAAGTCGGTCGTCCCGACGCCGGCGAGCGGAGCGACCAAGCCGGTGACGCTCGTCGAGACGCTGAGGCCGTTTCGCAGGGCGTACCTCGAAAGCAGGCCGGCGCTGAAGATCTGCGCGCCGAGGACCTGCGCCTGGTTGTCGGTGTATTCGTACTCCATGAAGACGCCGAGGATGGGGCGGGCGGAGGCCGACGCGTCGCCCAGATCGCGGCCCGTCAGGATGCCGCGCAATTCGAAGCGCGACATGAGCGGAGTCGCGGGCAGGGAGATGTCCATCCCGAGCCAAAAAGAATCGAACGGCTTCTGTATCGCTCCGGCGAAGGGGTCGCCGTACAGGAGCGAAAGGCTGAGCAGACCCTGGTCCGGATTCGAGGCGTCTCCGCCCACATGACGGTACCCGAGATCCCCGTCGAGCCGGAAGGCTCCCGGCAGCCGGTCGTCCGGATTCGGGCCCGTCGCGCCCAGCTCCCCCCGGGTGAGGCGGGTCAGGAACCCGGCCGGATCCATCGCGCCCGCGCCGAGCTCGCGCCAGAACCGACTCGAGCCGGTCGTCGTGTTGTCGCGAAGCATCGTCGCGAGGCGGTGCAGGACCTCGCCGCGCGACATCCCGCCGAGCGTCGTGTTCACGAGGTCGTTGATGGCCGGCGGCTCTTTCTCGAGGCCGAGCTCCCAGACGAAGCTCCCCGCAGCGGCGAAGATCCCCGATTCCCAGAACGAGTACCCGTTCGAGCGCGCGGAATTGAAGAAGAGGCTTCCGTGGAACGGATGCGAGGACTGGTCCGTCTTGAAGGAGTCCCGGTCGTAGCCGAAGCCCGCCGTGACGTTCGCCCGGAACGTGTCCATAGAGATGTGTGCGAACTCGGCGTCCGAGACGTAGCGGTTGAACGCCCACGGCACGAGGTCGAAGAACGCGACGCCGCCCGCGGCGGCCCAGAACCGCCTCCGGGATTCGGGCTCGCGGTTCATCGAGGACATCACGTCGGCGTAGGGCTCGCCGCCGAAGCGAAAGGACAGGCCCGCCGTCAGCTCGGCGTTCGAATAGAAGCTCGTCGTGAACGGCTTGCAGCCGTCCTCGCCGCAGAGGACGGTGCTCACGCGCGAGTCGGTGGCCCTCAAGCGGTAGCGGCCGTCGAGGCGAAGGGCGACCCGGTTGGTCACGAAGTATTTCCCGCCGGCCCCGAAGCTCACGGTGAAGCGCGCGCTCGAGCCGGAGGACGCAGCGAGGACGGGATTGAAGTCCATCACGCCGGCGCCGAGGCCGAAGTACCCGCGCACCGGGCCCTTCCCGTAGTTGTAGAGCGCGCTCAATTCGTACGTGTTGACGTCCACCGGGGTCTCGCCGAGGGTCGCGCCCGTCGAAGGGCTCTTCGTGACGGCCGTCGGGCGCGTGTGCGAGAACGTCGCCTCGAGCGCGAAGTGCCGGCCGAGGTCGTACGCGCCCCGCAGCCCGAAGGCGCCTGCGTCGCCGATCCGGATGTCGGAGCCCGGCGTCAGCGAGATCCGGCTCCCGATCGAGGCGCCTCCGAAGATTCCGAACTCGAAGCGCCCGACGTCCTGGGCCGCGGCGGGAGCGGTCATTGCAAGAGCGAGTAGAACGAGCAAAGACCTTCTCATCTTGCCGCCGAGGATACGGCGTTGAGACGCGGCGTCAACCCGCCAAAGGCGCCCCCGCACGGGCCTCGAGGCGGGTGAGGACGCGCGCGAGG
>JAMQPJ010000073.1 GCA_023717585.1 Thermoanaerobaculia bacterium | reverse complement strand
CCTCTACGTGGACTCCTCCGTCCGCGCGCTCGATTTCATGGCCGACGCCTCTCCGGGGCTCACCGGGTCCCTCGACGAGACCCTGCAGCACGTCGTCGATCCGGTCTCGGGCCGCCTCCTTCTGGCCGTGCGCCCCGCCGTGGCGCTGCCCGGTTTCAGCGGCGACACCTCGCCCTTTCTCGGTCTCGGCGGCGTGCCGTCCGCGCAGCTCGGGTTTGGCCGGCGCACGTACGCGCAGTACCACTCCGCGTACGACGACCCCTATCTCCTGGGCCGCATTCTCGACCCCGGCTACGTCATGAGCGCCACGCTCGCGCGCATCCTCACGCTCTGGACGTCGGTCCTCGCCGAGTCGTCCGAGCCGCCCTGGCGGCTCTCCGAGGTCGCGACGTTTCTGACGGACGAATTCTCCCGGTTCGAGAAGGCTCCCGCCGCCCGCCTTTCGCGTCGCGGCGAGCTCTTCGCGGCGGTCGTGCGACTGCGTCTCGCGGCGCGCGCGTGGGAGTCGCTCGACGCCGCGCGCCGCCGGGCGGGCGCGGAGAGGACGGAGCCCTTGCTCCTCGAGGCGATGGGCGCGTTTCTCGATCCGGCCGAGCCCGATTTCGCGCGCCGCAACCTCCTCCTCGGGCCGTCCGCCGAAACGGGCTGCGGAACCGAGACGCTGCCGGGCCTTCGGCGGGCGCTCCGCGGCGACGGGTCGGTGGAAGCCGAGAGCGCTCGGTTGCTTCGCGCGCTCGCGACGGCCGAGGCGAAGCTGCGCGAGGCGGTGCGGATCGGCGCGGGGAGCTGACGCGGGTCCTGGCCCCGGGGGCTGAGCCTCAGCGGAAATCGTGACTCGGGAGGTCAGGAAGCGCCGGGAGCGGCCAGAACCGCTCGGCCCTCACGGAGACGTTTCCGCCTTCCTTCTGCAGCTTTCCCTCCACGACGAGGCCTCCCGACCCCACGATGACGGCCCGGTGCTCCTTGAAGAGGTCGGGGCGCACGATGGCCTGCACGATGCCGCTCTCGTCCTCGAGCGACAGGAACACGAAGCCCTTCGCGGTGCCCGGGCGCTGCCGCACGATGACGGCCCCCGCGGCCTTCACGCGCTCGCCCTCGGGCACGCTCCGGAGCTCCATCGCCGACAGGATCGACCGCGCGGCGAGGGCCGGGCGCAGGTGCTCGAGGAGATGCGGCCCCGCCGTGAGGTCCGTCGCCCGGTAGTCGGCGGCGGTCTCCTCGATCACGGACATTTCGGGGAGAGGAGAATTCTGCGAAGAGGACGAGAGAGGAAGATTTTCATAGAGAGTCCCCATCGGGCGGGACACTTCGGCCACCTGCCAGAGCGCCGCGCGGCGGGAGATGCCGAGAGACGCGAGTGCGCCCGCATAAGCAAGCTTCGTGATCTCGTCGGTGCGCAGCATGCATCTGCGTTGCAGATCCGCCACGTCTTCGAAGAATCCCCGGGTTCTTTCTTTTTCGATGAATTCCCCGGTCGTCTGCTTCAGGCCCTTGATGAAGCGCATTCCGAGCCGGACCGCGAGGCGCGAGGATCCGCGGCGTCTCCCCTCTTCACCTTCTAAGAAATCCTTCTTTCTTTCTTCTCTTTCCAAACTGCATTCCCACCCCGACTCGTTCACGTCGATCGGCAGCACCGGCGTGCCGTGGCGCTGGATGTCCTTCACGATCGTCGCGGGGTGGTAGAAGCCCATCGGCCACGCGTTCAGGAGGCATGCCGTGAACGCCGCGGGGTGATGCGCCTTCAGCCACGCGCTCGCGTACGCGATGAGCGCGAAGCTGGCCGCGTGCGACTCGGGAAAGCCGTAGAGCGCGAACGACGTGATGGACTTGACGATCTGGTCCTGCGCGGGCCCCGTGATTCCGTTCTTCACCATGCCTGCGCGCAGGCGCTCCTCGATCGCACCCATGCGCTCCTGCGAGCGCTTGAAGCCCATCGCGCGGCGCAGTTCTTCCGCCTCGCCGCCCGTGAAGCCCGCGGCGACCATCGCGATCTTCAGGAGCTGCTCCTGGAAGAGCGGCACGCCGAGCGTGCGCTTGAGGATCGGCTCGAGGCACGGGTGCGGGTACACGACGGGCGCCTTGCCCTGCCGGCGGTCGAAGAACGGGTGGACCATCCCGCCCACGATCGGGCCGGGCCGGATGATCGCGACCTGCACGACGATGTCGTAGAAGATCTTCGGCGCGTGGCGGGGCAGCGACGCCATCTGCGCGCGGCTCTCGACCTGGAAAAGGCCGATCGTGTCCGCGGCGTTCAGCATCTCGTACACCTTGGGGTCTCCCGCCGGCAGATGCGCGAGATCCACGTCCACGCCCTCGTGCGCCTTGATCACGGGCAGCATCTTCTCGATCGCGCCCAGCATCCCGAGGCCGAGAAGGTCCACCTTCACGATCCCGAGATCCGCGCAGTCGTCCTTGTCCCACTGGATGACGACGCGCCCCTCC
>JAMQPJ010000049.1 GCA_023717585.1 Thermoanaerobaculia bacterium | reverse complement strand
ATGCTCGCCGTCGTCTACGGCATCGTCTTCGGCGGCGCTTTCGCCGCGAGCAAGAAGATCTTCGAAGACGTGCCGCCCGACGCGGACAGCCGGACGAGCTGGGACTGGGGGCTTCGGATTCTCGCCGTCCTCATCTGGGGCGTGTGCTCGCTTCTGTACGATTTCGCCCGGGCGGCCCGTCGCTATTCTCCGCTGATCGGCGCCTGGCGGGCCTTCCGCTTCGCGCGGCGGGCGCTATCCGGCTCGTGGACGAAGGGGCTGGCGCTCTTTCTCTTCTGGTTCCTCATCGGCGGCGCCGCCTGGCTGGCCTGCATCGCTGCGGCCTGGTACCTTCCGGCGGTTTCCGTGCCGGCCATCGCGCTGCTCTTCTTCCTTCAGATTCTGGGCCTCGGCGCCCGCTCGGCCGTGCGCATCGCGACCTGGGGGTCCTACCTCGCGTTCCTCGACTCGCGCGCTCGCGCGGCCATCGTCGCCACGACGAGGATCAAGTACACGATCGCCGTCGGCGACCGCGACCCGGTTCCGGTCGCCTAGACCGGGCTAGACCTTCGCCCAGGTGGCGAACCGCCGCGTGCCCTCGCGGATCCGTTCCCGGCTGCTCGAAAACGAGAAGCGGACGCACGCGTCGTCTCCGAAGGCGTCGCCCGGTACGGCCGCTACGTGCGCCTCGGCGAGGAGCTTGTCGCAGAAGCCCACGGAGCCGGAGACGCCCTTGCGCTCGTAGAGCGCCGAAACGTCTGGAAACGCGTAGAAGGCGCCCTCGGGCATCGGGCAGCGGACACCGGCGACTGCCGCGAGCCCCTCGACCATGACCGTTCGACGGGCAGCGTAGCGCGAGAGCATCCCGTCCACCGAAGCCGTGGAGCTGCGCAGGTCCGTCAGCGCCTCGAGGACGGCCGCCTGGGAAATCGAGGAAGCGTTCGAGGTGGTGTGACTCTGGTAGGAGGTCATCGCGGAAACCAGCGACGGCGCTCCCACCGCCCAGCCGAGACGCCAGCCGGTCATCGCGAAGGTCTTCGAGGCGGCGCCCGTCACGACGATCCGCTCGTAGCGCGGCAGAAGCTTCGCCGCCGACGCATGCCCGCGGCCGTCGTAGGCGAACCGATCGTACGTCTCGTCGTAGATGAGCCAGGCCTCCCGGGCCTCGCACCACGCGACGATCCGTTCCAGCTCCTCTTGCGGGACGACCGCGCCCGTCGGGTTGTTCGGCGTGTTCAGGATGACGCCCCGCACACGCCCCTTCGCCGTTCCCAGAAGGGCGGCCGTCGCGTGCCAGCCCGACGCGAACGGGGTCTCGACGAAGACCGGGCGGGCCCCGGTCAGCCGCAGCATCTCCGGAAAGGAGACCCAGTAGGGCGAGAAGAGCGCGACCTCGTCGCCCTCGTCGAAGATCGCCTGGCAGACGTTGTAGACCGCCTGCTTGGCGCCGGCCGTGACGATCACGTTCTCACGCCCGATCACGGCCCCCTGCTCCCGGCCGTACTTGCCCGCGATCGCGTCGCGCAACCCCGCCTCGCCCGCGACGTCGGTGTACTTGGTGAAGCCCGAATCGATCGCGCGCACGCCGGCCTGCCCGACGAAGGCGGGCGTCGGGAAATCGGGCTCGCCGATCGAAAAATCGACGACGTCCACACCCGTGGCCGCGAGGGCCCTGGCCCTCTTGCCGGCG
>JAMQPJ010000048.1 GCA_023717585.1 Thermoanaerobaculia bacterium | reverse complement strand
CGGCATCCGGGGCGAGGCCTCATCCGAAGAGAACGCGGTCCTGCGCCTCGGCGGAGAGATCTCGCCCGAGCTGGTCCTCGAGGTGAACGTACGTGCCGTCCCGCACGGCGCCGCGGCCGGCGAGCCGGCCGCCGTGGGCGTCGTCCGCGACGTCACGGAGCGCGAGCGCACCGAGACGATGCGCCGCCGCTTCGTCTCCGACGTGTCCCACGAGCTCCGGACGCCGATCGCGGCGATCCGGGCCGCCGTCGAGACGCTCGCGGGCGAGGACGAGCTGCCGGCGGACCTCGCCCGCCTCATGAGCATCCTCGAAAGGCAGTCGTCCGAGATGGAGGCACTCGTTTCCGACCTCACCGACCTCTCGCAGATCGAGTCCGGCGCGGTCACGCTCGCGCTCGAGCCCATCCCTCTCAAACCGCTCCTGCTGTCGGTCGTGCGCGACCTCGCTCCCGCGGCCGCGGCGAGGGGCGTGACCGTCGCCGTCGAGGCGGACCAAGATCTCGAGCTCCTCGGAGACCGCCGGCGCATCTCGCAGGTCTTTCGGAACCTCGTGGACAACGCGGTGAAATTCTCAACCTCCGGCCAGCGGGTGGACGTCCTCGCCGAGGGCGGGGCTTTTGTCGTCCCTCCGGATGGCGCCCGGAACGGCCGGGACCGGATCTCTCCCCTCGTCGTCCACGTCGTGGATCGCGGCATCGGCATTCCACGCTCGGAACAGGACCGCATTTTCCAGCGCTTCTATCGCGTCGATCCCTCGCGCGCGAAGTCGGTCCCGGGCACGGGCCTCGGCCTCGCCATCGTCAAGCACCTCCTCATCCTCCACGGCGGCTCGATCCGCGTGGACTCGGAGCCCGGCAAAGGCAGCCGCTTCACCGTCACGCTGCCGGCGGCGGCCCGGGACGGCGTCGCCACGGAACGCACCAAGGAGAGCTCATGAAGGAACACTTTTCCGAGAAGCTCGAGAGCCTCCGCCGCCAGCTCATCGGCATGGGCGCGGAAGTCGAGAACCAGATCCGCCTCGCCATCGAAGCCCTCGTCGAGGCCGACGCGGAGAAGGCACGCAAGGTCATCGACCGCGACAAGGTGATCGACCAGATGGAGATCAAGAACGACGAGGATGCGATCGAGCTCCTCGCCACGCAGCAGCCCGTCGCCGGAGACCTCCGCCTTCTCGTCTCGTCGCTCAAGATCAACGCCGACCTCGAGCGCATCGGCGACCACGCCGTGAACATCGCCGAGGCCGCCGAGCGCATGGCGCGGTTCCGCCCGTTCAAGCCGTGGATCGACATCCCCTACATGGCCGAGATCGCGCGCGGCATGCTCCAGGAGGCGCTCGACGCGTTCGTGAGGAAAGACAGCGAGCTCGCCCTCGCGGTGTGCAAGCGCGACGACCTCCTCGACGACAAGAACAAGTCCATGATCCGCGAGCTTCTGACCTACATGGCCGAGAACCCGGCGCTCATCAGCGCGTGCATCGAGATCATGAGCATCTCGAAGAACCTCGAGCGCGTGGGCGACCTCGCCACGAACATCGGCGAGGAGGCGATCTACATCGCCGAGGGCGAGGTCATCAAGCACAACATCCAGCCGAACCGCGGCGCCGAGGCGCCGCCGAAGGACTGAGACGGGGGCCCTGCCCGCGTATGATGCGGGCATGGCCGAGCCCCGGGTTCGCATGGCACGCGTCCTGCGCAATGGCGCGCGAGACGACGGGTCTTTCGACATCGAGTTCTGGCGGCGGGTCGGCGCGGACGGGCGCTTCGCCGCGGCCTGGGAAATGGTTTGCGAGGCGGACGCGATCCGGGGGGTGCAGAATGCCCGTGAACCCCGACTTCAGAGATCTGTTCTTCGAATTGAACGCCGCTGAGGCGCGATTCCTCATCGTCGGCGCCCACGCCGTCACGTTTCATTCCGTCCCCCGATACACGAAGGACATCGACATCTGGATCGAGCCAACGCGTGACAACGCCGGGCGAGCGTTCTCGGCGCTCTCGCGATTCGGCGCGCCCGTCGAGCGCGTGAGCGTCGACGACCTTTGTTCTCCCGGAGTCGTCTTCCAGATCGGCGTGGAACCGAACCGCATCGACGTGCTGACCTCCATCGGGGGCCTCGAGTTCGGGGAGGCCTGGGGCCGAAAGGTCCCTTCGGCCTACGGCGGGGTTCCCATCAACGTCCTCGGCCTCGACGACCTGATCGCGAGCAAGAAGGCGGCCGGCCGTCCCCAGGACCTGCTCGACGTCGACTGGCTGGAGAAGTCCCGAAGAAAGTAACCCCTTTCTACGTTCGTCTGCCGGGCCGTAAGATCTCCCCGAGATGCAGCCGGGACAGAAGTTCTCCGTGATTCCCGGCGCCTTCGCGATCTGCCGTCTGCCCGCGAAGACTCCCCTTCCGGCCTGGGCCGGCAAAGCCTTCACGTCGATCACCCGGACGGCCGACGAGCTGTCGATCGTGTGCGAGGAGCCTCGCCTCCCTCAGGACCTCGGCGTCGAGCTCCGGATCGAGCGCGGCTGGGCGCTCCTGAAGCTCCACGGCCCGTTCCCGCTCGATGCAATCGGCGTCCTCGCCTCCGTCGCGAAGCCGCTCGCCGAGGCGGAAATCAGCCTCTTTGCGATCTCGACGTTCGACACGGACTACATCCTCGTCAAGAAGGTCCAGCTGAATCAGGCGATTTCCGCGCTCACGCGCGCGGGGCACACGCTGGTCTAGGGCTGGATTCGCCAAGCAGCGCCAACAGACCTCCCGCGGGGCCGCCCGGAGCGGTCGG
The DNA here is from genome assembly GCA_023717585.1 of Thermoanaerobaculia bacterium. Taxonomy (GTDB): domain Bacteria; phylum Acidobacteriota; class Thermoanaerobaculia; order UBA5066; family UBA5066; genus Fen-183. The sequence goes on along the minus strand of JAMQPJ010000048.1, from coordinate 3,406 downwards.
GTTGGATCGCAAGTTGGTTGCCTGATCGAGCGGCCCACGAGGTTGCCGAGTTGGCTCGCTCAAGGGTGGGCTAATAGTAGAGACAGGCGGGCGCTCGGCTTTGACCCCCCTTACCAAAGATTTTTTTGACGACCCAATTCATGTCTCAAATGTTGTCCAAAAACACCAAAACGCGCGTTTTCACGCGCAAACACACCCTGCACAAGGCCAGCCAAACCAGCCTTTTGGTTAGTTATTGGGAATTAGTTGTCAGCCGCCGATAGACGTCGTCGAGACGTTGGAGCCGTCCGGCCCGCCCGATTCCGATGAGCTACTAAAGCCTCTAAACCCAAAGGTTTCAATGAGAAACATGACGAGGTCGAAGTCAAACATTACGTCCTCCTTAGCGTCCCTAGGTTAGCAAGTCACCAACAATTGGTTAGTGCTGTGGTTGTCCAGCTGTGGGCTATATACACGGACAGACGGGGGCACACCTTTGACCCCCTTTTGAAAAGAAAATATGTGAGGTACCCGGTTCATGGCACCTCTGCCCCCTGTTCTTGAACGATGTCTAGAGAGTGATCAGTTTCCGTTCGCCACCAGTCGGTACGGTTTGTAGGCTGTGCGAACGCCCCGGTTCCTGCCTTCGAAATAATCCGCGATGTAGGCGATCATCTCCGAGGAAGCTCGATCTTCATCGAAGCTCTCGAAGAGCTCGCGGAACGCCAAATCATTCGAGAGCGAAACCTTGAAAGCCGATTGACGAATCTCTTCGACGCGGCGCTCTACCTCATCGCCACGACCGAGCCGTGACAGGCATTCGGCAATCCGCAGCTGAGCGCCGAGAACTTGCTCTTCGAAGCCCATCTTCGCGGCATCCTGGGCCATCCGCTCGAATCCTCCGAGTGCCCGAACGACATTGCCCCTGAGCAGTTCGATCGAGGCCAGGCCGAATCGAATCGTCAGGAGGCAATGGTTCATCTGGAACCGACGGGCGTGCATGAGTGCGCGCGCGTACGTTGCCTTCGCTGAATCAAGGCGACCGACCTTGACTAAGGCATAGCCCCTATTTACGAGGGTCGCGGCGTAAGCAGTGCCATCCTGATCGGGATGAAGTACGCGAAGGGCCTCGTCGAAGAAATGAAGGGCCGGATTGTACTTCCCGCGTTGCAAAATGAGGAGTCCGAGCGCCGCGTGAGCTCTCCCCTGCCAGTTCTCTTGTCCATAAAGATGGAATTCAGAACGAGCCGATTTCAGGAGCTTCCACGCCACAGGGAAGTCCCCAGCGAACGTGGCCGCGAGTCCCTCGAAGTAGTCGGCGAGGGCAAGCGCGAAACTGTCCTCCCCCGCAGAGACAAAGCTCAGGCGAGCTTCTCGGGCTGCGTCAATCGCCTCAGAACACAGCGCCAGGTAAGTCAGCGCGTTTGCCTTCAGCAGCGCGGCCTCCCCGGCCACCTGCTCGCGGCTGACGGGTTGTGCTGGGCCCTTGTCCTTCAGGTACGGGAGGCTGCGTGAGGCTTCCGAGATCGCCTTCGCAAACTCGACGTACATCGGCGGGTCGCCGGTGGTCTTCGGCATCGCGAGCTGGCACGCGTACAGGTACGCGTACCCGCGGCTCGGATCCGCTTCGATCTTCGTCAGCAGCTCTTTCGCTTTTTCGAGCCCTTCTTCCGAAACCGCCTTCACGATCTCGGCCGCGAACTGGCGGCCGTCGTGGGCGAGGCGGCCGAGGCGGTCGGAGGGGCGCTTCTTCGTCTTGAACTTGAGGAGGAACTCCTCGCGCTCGCCGGCCGGCGCGTCGTCCTGCGGCAGCTCGTCGAAGAACGCGTCGAACTCTTCCTTCATCTCGCGCGCCTTCGAGAGCGTGCGGATGTCGGCGATGTGCTTTCCGCAGGACGGGCAGCCCTCCGCCACGTGGGCCTTGACGTGCGCGTTCAGCTCGGTCGTCCCCTCGGTGAGAAGCTCGAAGAGCTCCCACTGCTCGGGGTGCGAAGACGCGGCCGCGGCGGTCCGGAGTTCCGCGCTCACGCGAGCACCTTACGCATCTTGTCGAGGCAGCCCCAGATGCGCTTCCAGACGGTCTTCTTCGAGTAGCCCGTCGCCTTCGTCATGTCGGCCAGGCTGTATTCCTGCCCGAAGTAGAGCCGCACGATGCGCTTGCACTTCGGGCCCGCGCTGCGGATGGCCTTGTTCACCATGCGCACGGCCTCGAGGCGCGCGGTGACGCGCTCGCATTTCGGATCGGGCACGTCCATGTGCTCCGGTATCTGCTGGACGCTGCGCTCTTTCGCCATCGCGATGTTCAGGCAGGTGTTCAGGAAGGCGATCTTCACGTAGCCGATCGGGTCCTTCACCCGCGGGTCGCGCGCGAGAACGCGCATGTAGACCGTCTGGACGGCGTCTTCGGCTTCTTCGCGGCTGAAGTTGTATTTCCGCACCGCGAGGCCGATGAGCTTCGGTCGGAGCACATTGTTCAGCGCGGTCCAATCCCATTCGCCGGGCGTGACGCCCGCGGCCTCGGAGGAAACGTCGTCGGAGGCGGGGATCTCGTCGGAGAGCACGGCACGCAGGACGGATGCTTCCGACAGGTTGGACATCGAGCCGCCACCGGCTAGAGCCGGCGTCAGCCCCATACCATCCGTCGTGTCCCACGTTGCCATGGTCGACTCCAATTCGACTGCCACGCCCGGCTAAGCCTCTGGCGAGGTACCCGAACCTGAACCCGCTGGGATTCTGTCACAATGCCCGGCCTGTCAAGAGAAAAATCGATGTGATCCTTCAGGTTTTGGTGCGCGACCCAAAATGCCGGAAGTCGACTACTCTCCCTCGATGGCCGATTTGCGAGTCCCCAAGCAAGGCATCGTCCTCCTTACCGGCGCCACCGGATACCTCGGCGAGCGGTTGCTGCCCCGGCTCATCGCCTCCGGACGGAAAGTGCGCTGCCTCGTTCTGCCCTCGGATGAAGGGGACCCGAGCCGCCTGTATCCCTGTGAGGTGGTGCGCGGTGATCTGTCTGATCCGAAAGGGCTTGACTCAATCATGGAGGGCGTCGACACCGTCCTCCACGGCGCTGCCCTCATGCCTCCGAACGACTCCGAACGGATGCGGGCGGTCAACGTCGGGGGTACGGCCGCTCTCCTCGAGCAGGCCCGCGGGAAAGGAGTCCGGCGTTTCGTCTATCTATCTGCGGTTTCAGCCACTTACCCGATCAAGAACGCCTATGGCCAGTCGAAAGCCGAGGCCGAGGCGCTCGTCGCGGCCTCGGGGCTCGACTTCACGATCCTCCGCCTCACGATGATCTACGGCGAGGGTGGCGGCCTTCATTTCGCGAAGCTCGTCGGGCTCATGGAGAGAATCCCCCTCTTCTTCCCGGTCCTGGGACCCGGCCAGGCGCGGCTCCAGCCGGTCTACGTGGACGACGCCGCGC
>JAMQPJ010000030.1 GCA_023717585.1 Thermoanaerobaculia bacterium | reverse complement strand
GTCGGCGTGGGGGGTGACTGGAGCTTGAGCGCGAACTGCTTCTGCGCGTCGCTGGGTGGTAGGGCGGGGACGTCGAACGACCGCGAGTCGCCGTGCTTCATCTCGACGATCGTGTGCGTCTTCTGCTCGTTGAGGGGTGCGCAGTATTTCTTCACGATGGCGTCGGTCGCGGAAAGCGTCTGGTACGAGACGGAGAGGAACGTCGGCTTGGTCGGGCCGCCCCGATCGGTCAGGAGGAGCTTCTTCGGCCAGACGGCGGGGTTGTCGATGTCGAGCGAGAGCGCGAGGTCCGGTGGCGGCGTCGGCGTGGGCGTCGGCACGGCCTTCACGAGCGTGAAGTCGCGGCTCGCCATGGCGATCGGCATCGTGAGGCAGGTCGGGCTGTTGCCAGACAGCATCATCGCCTCCGCCGCCCAATTGAAAGTGTGGTCGCCCGCCCCTCCCGTCGTCAGCGCCAGGAGCTGGCTCACGCGAAAGTCGTACGTGTGCTGGGAATCGGGAGGCTTGACGAGGATCGCCGCCGCGTCTCCCGCCTTGCACCCCGCTCCCTTGCATGCGACGAAGAACTGCACCCCCGTTCCGCAGATCCCGAGCTGCCCGGCCGCGCTCGAGAGCGCGGCGATCGTCTGGAGATCCATCCGGAAGGCCAGTGTCACCTTCTCATCGGTCTTTTCGTAGGTGACGCGGGCCTTGTCGGCCGGGCCGGTGAGCTGGATGTACGTCGAGTAGTCCGCGCCGAAACCGGTAAAGGGCAGCGCGACCGACGCGGCCACGACGAAAACGATGAAGAACCGGGGAAGGCTATGGGGCCGCATCTCAGTGGATGGGCTTCGGGGTCGGCGTCGCCGGCGGCTTCGCCTCGACGTGCAGTCCGCCGGCCTTCTCGACATGGCCGAGATAGAAGTCGCTGTTCGTCTGCCTCTCGTTCGGGTCGTAGAACGTGCCCGGCAGGTGGAACATCAGGTTCCACTTGATCTGCGTCCCGATCGGCAGGTTGTGTTGAGATGATCCGGCGGCGCGTTCGTGGGGAGGGGAATCATGTAGAGGACGTTTCGACCTGGTCATTGAGAGCCTTCTTCGGGGATGGGATCGCGGGTCGAGCGATTCATTTTCATTCCTTTCGTCTTCACGTCAGCCGGATGTCGGTGGTCACACCGAAGATGGGGGCGAAACGGCGCCGCCGCAAGGAATCTGCATGGTCCGCAAGCGAAATGCGTGTGTCCGTGGGCGACAAGGCGACTCGGAACCCCGCCAGACGGAGACCGGACGCGCCATGCGTGCTCCGGGTCACACCTCAGGAGCCGGGCCTGCGGGTCGGGTCGAACGGCCGGCGAAACATCCCGAAAAGCTCGCGGCGGGAGACCGGCTTCGGCGGGTCTGCTTGGGCGGGCGCCGGGATTTCTGCCGGCCGGAACGCGAGGGCCGCCTCGGCGGGGAACAGGCGGGCGCGCACCGTGTCCCAGACGATCTCGCCGAGGCCGAGCTGCGGCGAGAAGGCGAGCTTCTGCCAGGCCTTCTCCAGGTCGGCGATCCGGGGCGCCCGCGCGGAAGTCCCGGTCACCGTGAAGCGGCACTCTTTCGAGGCGCGCGCGGCGAGGGCGCGGACGACCTCGGACGGCCTCACGGCAAGGCCGAACCCGAGGTTCACGATCTCGCCGATAGGCCGCTTGTGAAGGGCGGAGAGGACGCCGCGCACGACGTCCTGCGGATGGATGAAGTCCCGGGGGGCGTCGTCGGCGAGAAAGGCCTCCTCGCCCGCGAGCAGTGCCTCGAGGACGTCGAGGGGAAATCTCGCGGGCCCTGCGCCCGGCCCCGCCGCAGCGAAGACGCGCAGGATCACGAAGGGGAGGCCGGACGCGAGAAGGGCCTCCTCCTCGGAGGCCTTCGCAGCGAGGTCGCGGTCCTCACCCGGCTCGAGAGGTTCGTCCTCGCGCGCGCGGAGGTTCGCCTCGTCGCGCGGGCCGTAGAGCGCCGCGTCGGAGAGGTGGACGAGGAGGCCGACACCCGCCTGGCGGGACGCTTCGACGAGCGGCCCGAGGCCCGCGGCGTCGAGGGGAAGGCGCATCGCGTTAACGACGGAGGCGGGCCGGTGCTCGGCGAAGACCGTCTCGAGGAGCTCCCCGTCCGTCCCGTCGCCGCGCACGACCGAAACCCGCGGGTGGCGCCCAAACGAGGCGAGCCGCTCCTCCTTGAGGGCGCGGCCGTCGCCCGCGTCGTCGAACGTGTCGAGGACGACGACGCCTTCGCCCGCGCCGAGGAGCTGCCGCACGACGGCGGCGCCGAGGAAGCCCGCGCCGCCCGCGACGAGGACGAGACTCACGGAACCGGACTGGGCATCGGCGTCGGGGGCTGTTGCGCCGCCTCGTACCGCTTCCGGATGCCGGATCTCTGGCGGTCGCGGATGAGCCAGCGCAGCGGCTTGCTCTCGTTGATCCCGACGAGGATGTCGTTCATCGCGTCGGCCACCGCCGGATCGGCGATGAGCTTGCCGGCGGTGCCCTGACCCGAATCCAGTTTCGCGGCGACGTTCGCGAGGTGGGACGACAGCTTCTTCAGGTCGGCGAGGAACTCCTTCGAGAAGTCGCCGTTCGAGACGAGCTGTCCGAGCAGTCCGTTCCCGGACTTGAGGTCCTTCGAGAAGGACGCGAGCCCGTCGACGGTCGCCTGCAGCGAGCCGACCATCGCGAAGAACTTCTTCTTCCCCTCCGGATCGGAAAGGAGAGCCGGCACGAGGCCTTCGCCTGTCGCGACGCCCTTCTCGACGTTCCCGAGAATCCGGTTGAGCGAGGCCGACGCCGAACCCAGCTCGCCGAGTACGTTCTCGGCGGCTTTTTCGTCGTGCAGGAGGCGCCCGACGAGGCCTTTTCCCTGGCGCACGTCCTTCATGAGCCCGTTCACGCTTTCGAGCGTCTGGCGCAGCGAGCGCGAAAGCGCCTGGCCGTTCTCGGAATCCGAGGTGATTTCGCCGAGGAATCCCTCGCCCTTCTCCGTCCGTCCGAGGATGTTCTTGAGCGATTTCGAGAGAGCCACGATGTTGTCCACGAGGTCGCCCGACCCTGCGAGGATCTTCTCGAGCTCGGCGCCACGGAACGCCATGATCTCGTGGTCGGGCTCGAGATCCGGCTTGTCGGTCGAGCCGGGGGTCACCTCGAGATACTTGTCGCCCAGGAGGCCGATCGTCTTGATCTCGGCCCGGCTGTCGGTCTTGACGAGGTGCTGGTATTTGCGCTCGATGTCGAAGTGAATCGTGAGGTCCTGGCCCGGCACGCGCGGCACGTCGATGCCGCGCACCGCGCCCACGATCACGCCGGCGAGGCGCACCTGGTTGCCTCCCACCATGCCCTGGGAATTCGGGAAGCGGGCGAAGTACGACGTGCGGCGCACGAAGAAGCCCTTCGTCCCGCCGATGAAGAGGATGGCGCCCGCGAGCAGCACGAAGGAGGCGAAGAGGATGACCCCGACGCGGGTTTTGGTCTTGACGTCGGCTCTCACGGCGGGCCTCCCTTCGAAGCGGTCGATTCCGGAGCGACGCCCGCGGCGAGGAAGGCGCGGAGGTCGGCGACGTCCGAGGTCTGCGCCTCTTCGGGCGTCCCGACGAACGCGAACCGGGCGTTCTGGAGAAACGCGATGCGGTCGGCGACGAACAGCGTCGAGACGATGTCGTGGGTCACGACGACGGACGTCGTCGCGAGCCGCTCGTTCAGGTCGACGATGAGCCGGTTGATCGTCATCGAGGTCACGGGATCGAGTCCCGTCGTCGGCTCGTCGTAGAGAAGGACTTCAGGCTTGAGGGCGACGGTTCGGGCCAGAGAGACGCGTTTTTTCATTCCGCCCGAAAGCGAGGAGGGAAGCAGGCGCTCCACGTCGCGTCCGAGGTTGACGAAGCCGAGCACCTCCGCGACGCGGGCGGAGATCTGCTCTTCCGGCCAGGCCGTGTGCTCGCGCAGCGCGTAAGCGATGTTCTCGAAGACCGTCATCGAATCGAAGAGGGCGCCGCTCTGAAAGAGCATGCCGACCTTCTTGCGCACGGGGATGAGCTCCTCCTCGGGCAGAGAGGAGACCTCGACGCCGTCCACCCAGACCTCGCCGGCGTCGGGCCTCTCGAGGCCGTTCATGTGCCGCAGCGACACGGACTTGCCCGTGCCGGATCCGCCGAGGATCACGAGCACCTCCCCGCGCCTGACGGAGAGGCTCACGCCGTCCAGTACGCGCTTGGAGCCGAAGGACTTGGAAACGTGGTTGAGCTCGATGATGGAAGCGCCCGCGGGGCGGGCCGCCTTCACGAAGCGCATGACCGCCGTCTCGCTGATCGTCACTGGAACCCCAGCGGCAGAACGAGGAAGAGCTTCGTGAGAAAGAAGTCGGACATGAGGACCGCGATGGAGGCTACGACAACCGCGATCGTCGTCGCGCGCCCGACTCCGTCCGCTCCCCCGGAGGCGTTCAGGCCGTTATAGCAGCCGATCATCGCGATCTCGAACCCGAAAAAGGGAGTCTTGAAGAGCCCGTGAAGCACGTCGTTGACGTGCACGGACTGCTGGACGGTCGACAGGTAGAACGTGGCGCCGATGTTCACCTCGACGACCGCGATGAACAGCCCGCCCACCATCCCGATGAAGTCGGCGAGGAGCGTGAGGACCGGGAGCATGAGCGTGACGGCCACCACGCGCGGCAGGACGAGCTTCCGGATCGGCGAAGCGCCGAGCGCCCGCATGGCGTCGACCTGCTCGGTGACCGACATGGTTCCGAGCTCGGCCGTGATACCCGAGCCGACACGCGCCGCGACCATGAGGGCGGTCAGGGTCGGCCCCAGCTCGCGGCAGATCGACAGGACGACGACGCGGCCCACGAACAGCTTGCCGCCGAACTGCGCCAGCGCGTATGCCGTCTGGAGCGCGAGGACCATCCCCGTGAACAGGGCGGTGAGGCCCGTGATGGAGATCGACTGCACGCCGAGGGCGTCCATCTGGCGGAGGATCTCGGACGTCTCCCAGCGATTTCGCGCTTCGCGGGCGAGCTGCGTCGTCATCACGGCGACGCCGCCGAGGTGGAAGGTCACGTTCAGGAACCAGCGCTTCAGGCGCGCGAATTTCCAGAGCGGCTCCTTGAGTACCGCGATGTACTGCGTCGTCGAGTCGAACCGGGCCACGCGCGCATTCTAAGGGCGAGGCCCCGGCGGTCCCGTACACTCTCGTTCGTGCTCCGCGATCTGGTCGTCTCGGTCTGGAGCTGGGCGGTCATCGCGCTCACGGCCACCGCTTACGGCCTCCTCGCGATCCTCACGTCCTGGATTCCGCCCCGCGGGCGGCTTTACCTTTTCTGGGCCCGCCTCTGGGCGCGGTCCATCCTCTTCCTGACCGGAATCCCGGCCACGATCGAGACGGCGAGCGAAGCCGCAGCCCTCCCGCAGGCGATCTACATGTCGAACCACGAGTCGGGGATCGACATTCTCCTTCTCCTCCTCGTCATCCCTCAGGACGTGCGCTTCCTGGCGAAACGCTCTCTGTTCTACGTGCCGTTCATGGGCTGGTCGATGTGGCTCGCCGGGTTCGTGCCGGTCGACCGCCAGCGGACCGAGAAGGCCCGAGACGTTCTTTCCGGTCTGGACCGGTGTCTCGCGAAGGGCGTCTCCATCCTGATCTTTCCCGAAGGAACCCGCTCGCGCGACGGACGCCTCGGCGCATTCAAGAAGTCCGGTTTCCTGACGGCGTTGAAGTCCGGCGTGCCGATCGTGCCCGTGGGCGTCTCCGGGGCGCGGGCCGTTCTCGGAGCTCAGGGAATGATCGTGCGGCGGGGCCCCGTGTGCGTGCGTGCCGGGCAGTCGATTCCCACTGAGGGCCTCGGCGTCAAGGACCGGCGGGCGTTGATGAGCCAGGTCCGGGCCGAGATTCTCCGCCTTGCGGGAGCCCGGGAGGAGCTCCGGAATCCGGGAGCGGAGGCTGGCGGCTGAAGCGCAGCACCTCCCCTTCCTCGGCGACGGCGAGGCGCACGCTCCGGTAACCGGAGGCGCCGAAGAACTTCAGGATGTGGGCGTGAGCGGCGGTGCGGTTCACGGCGAGGTTGATGGCGACGTAGAGCACGCGGTCGGGCTTCCGCGAGACGAGCTCCTCGAGCGCCGGATCGAGCACCTCGGGGTGGTTCTCGTAGCCAGGGAAGCTTCGCAGAACGACCGAGCGGTCCCGCAGGAGCCGCGCCTCGAAACGGGTCCCGTAGTAATCGACCGGGACGAGGCGGACGGGCCAGCCGCTGTAGTAGCCCGCGGTCCAGTTCGCGTGAGGATAGATGAGCACGGTGTCTCCCGGTTCCGACTCGGCCACGAGCGTCCGGACGAGCCGGGCGTCGTCTCCCGCCGGGTATGCGACACGCGAGGCGGAGGTCAGGACGACGGCCGCGGCGAGAAACGCCAGAACCCCCTCGCGGACGACCGCCTGGCGCGCGCGCTGCATTTGCGCGGAGATCGTGGCAGCCGCGACGAGAGCGACGAGCGGATAGGCGAACGACGTCGTTCGGCCGTCCATCGGGTAAAGGCGCATCGCCGAGACGGCGAAGAGCGCCGTCCACAGCGCCGCGACGAATGCGGCCGCGGAGCGCGTCTCCCGGCGCCAGAGCAGCAGGGCGAATCCGAGCGGCACGAGGATGCCGAGCGCCCACCAGTCGCGCGGGAACGAGCTCACGAACACGAGGGCGGTGCGCGAGGCGACGAAGGCGAGCGCGTCGGACGGACTTCCCCGGGGGACGAATCCATACTCCCAGAATCTCTGCAGGGACTGGTTGGACTGTCCGTAGACCAGAACGATCCCGAGCGCGGTTTCCGCCGCGACGAACGCTCCGGCGATTCTCATCAGCGGACCGCGTTGCCGGCTCGAGGCGAAAGCCGCGGAAAGAGCGACCGCGAAGCCGACGGCTCCGACGAGAGCGGCGGGATAGGAAAACAGGACGGCGAGCGGAGCGAGGAAGGCAAGACGCCGGAGACGCCGTGGCTCGGGCTCCCGAAGACAGGCGAGGGTTGCCGCTCCGAGGACGAGCGAGAGGAGCGCGTCCGTCGCGTACGGTTTTGCCCGGACCGAGTAGTCGGAGAGCGTCGGGTTCAACGCGAGGAGCACCGCGGCGAGGAGGCCGCCGGAGACGCCGCCCGTCCGTCGCCGGACGAGCCACGCGCCAAGGGGAATGATGGCGAGAGATGCCGCGAACGGGAGCAGCTGGACCGGGAGCTCCGCTCCGGGAAGGACACGGAGCGCCAGCGCCTGCAGAGCCATGAATCCGGCGGGATGGTGCGGCTTGATGGCCAGAAGCTCGGCAAGGGACGCTTCCCGCGCGAACAGCGCGACCCAGACATCATCGAAATAGAGCGAGGGCGGAGCGAGCCCGGGCAGGCGCAGCGAAGCGGCGAGGACGACGATCGCGGAGACCCCCGCGGCAAAGACGGCGCGTTCCCTGCGGAGCGAAACGGCGGCCGACATCAGTGTGAGATCCTAACGCCTCGGGAGGGGTTCCTTGTCCACGGCCACACTCAATGAGCAGACCGTCCTCGACGCGCTCCGGCAGGTCAAATACCCGGGGTTCTCGCGTGACATCGTCTCTTTCGGCTTCGTCAAGGACCTCGCGATCGGGGGCGGGAACGTCTCGTTCCGGCTCGCGCTGACGTCCGACGCCCCCGCGGCGGCCGAGGCGATCAAGCAGCAATGCGACGCGAGGCTGCGAGGCGTTCCGGGCGTCTCGTCCGTCACGATCTCCGTGCAGGCCGCGCCCCCGCAGGCGCCCGTCATGTCGGGAGCGGTCGGGCGCAAGGACATCCTCAAGGACACCCGCTTCGTCGTGGCCGTGGCGTCGGGCAAGGGCGGCGTCGGAAAGTCGACGGTGTCGGCGAACCTCGCGCTCGCGCTCAAGAAGCTCGGCTACGAGGTCGGGCTCATGGACTCGGACATCTACGGCCCGTCGCAGCAGATGATGATGGGCATCACGACGAAGCCGTTCGTGAACGAGGAGGAGAAGATCCTCCCGATCGAGCGGTTTGGCGTGCGCGTCATGTCCATCGGCTTCCTGATGGACGTCGACACGCCCGTGATCTGGCGCGGGCCGATGATCTTCAAGGCCGTCGAGCAGTTCCTCGGCGACGTGGCGTGGGGCAAACAGGACTTCCTTCTCGTGGACCTGCCCCCCGGCACCGGCGACGCGCAGCTCACGCTCACGCAGAAGGTCGCTCTCTCGGGGGCCGTCATCGTCACGACGCCGCAGGACGTCGCGCTCATCGACGCGCGCAAGGGCCTCGCGATGTTCCTGAAGGTGAACGTGCCCGTCCTCGGGATCATCGAGAACATGAGCTACTACGAGTGCCCGAAGTGCGGGAACCGCGACGAGATCTTCAAACACGGCGGCGGAAAAAAGACGGCCGACCTCCTCGGCGTCCCGTTTCTCGGCGAGATCCCGATCGACCCGCGCGTCGCCATTCAGGGGGACGCCGGGACGCCGATCATGGTGTCCGACCCGGATTCGACGGTCTCGAAGGCGTTCCTCCGCCTTGCCGAACAGGTGGCCAAGGCGGTCGGCGCCTGACGGCGCGGGCCGTCGGCGCCCGAGTCCTACTTCGGAACCGGCAGCGTTCCCCCCGTGCAGCCCTTGACGCTCGCCGGGTCGAGGTTCAGCAGGGCCGGCAGCTGTCGCGTTTTGCTCCTTCCGGTGGCGGGGTCGCTCAGGCACAGCGCCTCGCTTCCGCTCGGGGCAACGAGGAACAGGACGCAGCTCCAGGTGCGGGCGTCGGTCGGCTGCCGTCTCGGGCGCTCCGCGTCGAACTTCACGGAGACGGTGCCGCTGAAGCCGCCCTGTACGAGGGCGAACGTCGTGCTCGCGCCCGCGATCGAGGTCAGGTCCTTGGAGGAGGACCGTGCGGCGCCGTCCCGGTCGATGCCCAGGACCTGGCAGCTGACCTTGCCCTGCGTGAAGACGGGGTCGATCTTCGAGAGCTGAACGGGGACCTCGAACTCGAAGTCCTCGGCGGGCGCGGGAGGCGCGGCGACGATGAAGCCGGAAATCGCGAGCCACGCGAGGGAGCGGGTCTTTCTCATTTCGTTCCTCCGGTTCCCAGGCCCTGAGCGCCTAGGGCATCCGTCCTGACGTGAATCGGCTTGAAGGGCGCCTCGGCTGCTTTGCCGAGCCCCTGGGCTTTCAGGGCGTCGGTCTTCACGTGGAGCGGCGTGAACGGCGCCGCCGCGGCGGTGCCGAGGCCGGTCGCGCCGAGCTTCTCCGTCTGCACCCTGACCGGCTTGAACACGGGGACGGGAGTCGGCGTGGGCGTCGGCGCCGCGAAGACGCCAGTCGGCCGGGCCAGCAGGCCGGCCGTGAAGGCCGCCACGATCGCGAAACGCCCGAAACGCGAGCACTTCATCGGATTGCCGCCGAAAGTCTAGCACCGTTGCTAAGATCCGGTCTCAACTGGAAGGAGGACGTCATGGACGGCATGAACCTTTTCGAGTCGCTGTTCCGGTGGGGGCACGTCGTCGCGGGTGTCCTGTGGATCGGCCACCTCTGGTTCTTCAACTTCGTGAACTCGAACTTCGTCCCGACGATGGACGGCGAGACGAAGAAGAAGGTCGTCCCCGAGCTGATGCCCCGCGCGCTCTGGGCGTTCCGCTGGGGTGCCGCGTGGACGTGGATCACGGGACTCGTGCTCCTCGGCCTCGTCTACTACAACACCGGGCTCCACTTCAAGGACCCGACGGTGAAGACGTGGGGCACGGGCGGCATCGCCGTCCTCGTCGCGCTCCTCTTCTTCGCGGTCTACGACCCGCTCGCCAAGGCGATCGCGAAGACCGAGGTCCACTTCTGGCTCGGGCTCGCCGTCGCGACGGCGGCCGTCCTCTTCTTCTCGCGCTTCGGCGGCTTCGGATTCCGCGGCACAGCGATCCACCTCGGAACGATGTTCGGAACGCTCATGGCCGCGAACGTCTGGATGCGGATCTGGCCGGCGCAGCAGAAGATCATCACGGCGACGAAAAACGGCGAAAAGCCGGACCCTGCCCTCGCGGGGATGGCGGGACTCAGGAGCAAGCACAACACGTACATGTCCGTGCCGCTGGTTTTCACGATGCTCGCCCAGCACGCGACGTGGGCCGCGAGCTACGAGTGGACGCTGCCCGTCGTCGTCCTCCTCGGCTGGGGCTTCACGTACTGGATGTACAAGAAAGCCGCGACGGTCAAGGGGTTCTGACGAGTCCGCGGGCGGGCATTCGCCGGCTCCGGGGATAGGATCGCCTCCGATCCGTCGGAAACGGTGAGGAGGCTTCGAATGACACCCTGGGGCCGGTTTCTACGAGTCGGGTT
>JAMQPJ010000012.1 GCA_023717585.1 Thermoanaerobaculia bacterium | reverse complement strand
ACGCGGTACGGCTCCTTGAGCGTGGACACGTCGAACCAGCCTTCCACGTCCTTCTTCTGCGCAATAATCCGTCCACAGTCGTCGATGAGGCCGTCCACGAGAGTCACGTGCGCGCCATACGCCTCGCACTCGATCCGGAAGACCTTCGGCGTGTCGGCCGGCATGAAGACGTGACACTCGAGACCCGCGGCCGCCGCGTACGCGGCCGCGGCGCCGCCCGCGTTGCCCGCGGTCGGGAGCGCGAGCTTCCGGGCGCCGAGCGCCTTCGCCATCGTGACGGCCGCGCCGAGCCCGCGCGCCTTGAAAGAGCCGGTCGGGTTGCCCGCCTCCTCCTTGACGTAGAGCCGCGGCATCGCGTTCTTCGCCCCGAGGCGCTTCGCGTGGAGGAGCGGCGTCCCGCCCTCGCCTAGAGACACGATCTCCTCGGCGCGGCGCGCCGGCATCATTTCGTGCCAGCGCCAGATCGTGCGCGAGCGCCCCGCCGTGGCGTCCCGCGAAATCCCGGCGGCGGTGTAGTCGGCGAAGAGGGCGCCGGCGCAGCCCGCTGCCTTGCAGACGTTGAGAAGAGGGCCCACCTCGTATCGCGCGCCGCATTTCGTGCAGGACAGGCTCTCGAGACGCGAAAAAGGCATGCGGCGATCCTATGATCCAGTCTCGCACATGGCACGCCCGCCTTCTTCTCGCGCCTCGATCGCCCTCGCGCTCGCCGCGGCCTGCGTCTGGTCCGGGGCCTGTGCGACCGCGGGAGGGGACGCGGTGGCGCGGCTCTCTCAAGGCGAACGCGAGCGGCTCGACGCCTTCCGGTCCGACCTCGAGGAGGCGCGCGCGCTCCTCGGCATGGGGCGCATATCGGCCGCGGTCGTGCGGAACGGGCGCGCGGAATGGACCGCGGCGCTCGGAGGCGGCGACGCTTTCGACGCTTCCGCCACCTTTCCTCTCGGCGAGCTGACCGAGGTCTTCACGGCGGTCGCGGCGCTCCGGCTCGAATCCCGCGGGAAGCTCCGCCTCGACGCGCCCGTCGCGGATCTCGACCCGTCCTTTTCCGGCCCCCGGACGGTTCTCGTGCGGCACCTCCTTTCCCACGACTCGGAGGAATCGCCCGGGACCACGTTTCATTTCGAGAGAAGCGAATTCGCGCGGCTGACCGGGATCCTCGCGTCCGCCTCGGGAAGGGGCTTTGCCGCTCTTCTCGAAGAAGAGGTGCTTCGCCCGGCGGGGCTTCAAGCCACCCGGGCGACGTCCGACCTCACCGCCGCGACCGGCCTCACGTCCAACGTTCGCGATCTCGCGCGACTCGAAGCGGCTCTCCTCGGGGATCGGCTGCTCGCGCCGGACCCGCTCCGGCGCATGACGTCGCCCACGTTCACTCCTGGCGGGTTTCTTCCTTACGGCCTGGGCTGGTTCGTGACCTGGTCCGCAAACGAGCGGATGATCTGGGCGTTCGGAGAGTCCACGGAGGCGTCGTCGCTCTTCTTCCGCCTGCCCGACCGCGGCCTCGCGCTGATTCTGCTCGCGGAGGGCCCCGGCCTCACCCGCCCCTTCCATCTCGCCCTGGCGAATCCTCTGCGCTCGC
>JAMQPJ010000668.1 GCA_023717585.1 Thermoanaerobaculia bacterium | reverse complement strand
TTTATGTCTTTGCGACGCGGGGCGGAATGCGGGTCGTTTTCGATGACCGCGTGCTGTTCGACGGGAGCGCCGGAGGTTATGCCGCCCTTCGCCTCGCGAAGGGCCGGCATCTCCTCTCCGCCGAACGGCGCCGGGCATCGGCCGGCCTCCTCGTCGTAGCGCCGGACGGCTTCGCCCTCCCGATGGGGAACCTGGATCCGCCCTGACGATCAGGGCGCCGGCCGGGCGGAGCCGACGACAGCACCGCTCGCGGATTCCACGATCCGGGCGCCGGGCCCGGGAACGTCGTCGAGCGTGACCTCCAGACCGCCGACGCCCACAAGGGGGAGGCGGAGCACACTCGGGACGGACCGCGCGCCCGCCTCGATCCTCACGGGCAAATTCGCGGAGCGGAGCCGGAACACGAGCCGCCCCGGAGCGACCGCGAGCCGCGCCGTCGGACCGTCGAAGGACAGCCCACGCAGCGCGAGGGGATCGACGAGAAGCGGCGCCAGGGGAGGGGCGAGAAGCAGAACGTGGCTGCCGCGCGCGATGCTCCGGACACTTCCGTTCGCCCGCATCGCCGCGCACGCGTCCAGGGTCTCCCGGCGACGCTCCACGGGCACGGCCGCGAGATCCACATCGATCGCGGAGGCGCCGAGCTCTCGGTAGATCGAGAGCGTCTCGCCGGGGGGGCGCGTGTGGCTGACGGCGTCGAGCCAGAGGTGCACCGGAGTCGGAAAGGACTGGAATCCGTTGAGGACGCGGCGCCCGTGAAAGAGCTGCTCGACCCACGCGCGCTCGGATGTGGCCCGCTCGAAAGGATAGACGGCGACGATCGCATCCCGATCGAGCGTCCGAAGGACGTCCTGAAACGGCGAAGGCCCGGGAAGGGGCGACGCGACGATCGGCCGCGGCCAGACGTCGACGGCGAGAAGCGCGACGAGGGCGCCCACGACGGCGCGCGCAGGCGGGGACGGACGAAAACGGCGTGCGGCGGCCGCGAGAGAGAGAACGACGCAGGCGGCGACCGCGAGGGCGAACCATTGATCCCAGCGGAAGAGTCCTCGCATCGAGGAAAAGGCCGGAACGTACGTGAAGAGCCGCCACGGGCCGGGAAGAAGGGGCCGGCCGAGAAAATGGATCGTCGGACCGAGCGCGAAGAGGAACGTCGCGGCGGCGAGAGCTCCCCACAGGCGGATGTCGGTTTCGGGGCAGGCGGGATCGAGCCGCAAGGAGACGGGGCGTTGGGCGCGAGGCAGGAGAAGCCAGAGACCCGCTGCGGCGAGCGCGAGCAGTCCCGGAAAGAAGCCGGGCGCGCCGGGCGGAAAGCCCGGAAGAAGCCCGTCGAAAACGGCCTTCAGAGGCACCGAGAACCCGGAGTGGTGAAGCAGCGACGCGAGATCCGCGGACTGACCCTCGAACGTGCGCAGGGAAACCTTCACGTCGAAATCGCGGGCGAGCCTGAAGAGCGGACGGTGCACGAGGACGAGGGGAAGCGCCGCGGCCGCGCCCGCCGCGAGAAGAAGGGGCAGGCGGCGGCGCCTCGCGGGCTGTGCGAGGCTGCAGGCGGCGAGGACGAGGCCGGCCGTGAGCGCTCCCATGAGCAGACCCGTGAGACTTCCCATCCCGACCGCGAGCCACGTCGCGCCGAAGAGCAGCGCATCGCGCCACCGGCCGCGGCGCAGGACGTCCAGCCCGAACGCGATGGCCAGCGGCACGAGCCCGGCCCAGAGGACGCTCAGAACGCCGACGCTGTTGAGGCGACCCTGCGACCAGGTGAAGAGGAGAGCCCCGGCGAGAGCGGGCCAGCCGGGACCGGCGAGGCGCAGAAAGAGAGCGCCCGCGGACCAGAAAGTGAAGACGCAGGCGAGCGCGTACGCCACGTTGTACCCGGCGGCGAACGAGCCCGTGAGTCGCGCCCACGGGTAACCGATGATCGCCTGAGCGAGGTAACCCTCGGAGAGTCCCCACGAATCCGGATAGGGCGCGAAGACGCGGTCGTCGCGGGTCCAGGCTTCGCCGCGCTCGAACCGGCTCCACGCCCGCCCGAGGACCGACGTCGCGATGGCGGAATCCCCGAGCTGGCAGCCTCCCGGCGGCAGTCCGCAGGGCACGAGCTCGAGAGGACGCCGCGCCACGTCGGCGAGGAACGGAAGAGGGCCGAGAAGACCGAGAGCGAGAAGAACGGCACGGAAGGCGCGTGGCGAAAGCGAGAGGTCGCTCATGGCTCGAGCGCGGCAAGGAGGGCGACGTGGAACGCGGCCGGAACCTCGAGCGGCCCGTCGTGCCCGGCGCCGTCGAGAACGACGAGCCGCGCGTCGCGCATCTTCGCTGCGGCTTCGCGGGCCGCCGTGAGAGGGAAGAGGGTCTCCCGCTCGCCCCAGATG
>JAMQPJ010000658.1 GCA_023717585.1 Thermoanaerobaculia bacterium | reverse complement strand
GAAGCCCGAAAACCCGGTAGCGAGTTTTCGGATAACTCAGCTCGTCGGCCGATACGAGAGGCGGCTCGGCTCCGTCTTTAGAGAAGAGCGAGACGGCGGCTAAGGGATGGAAACTCGGCGCGAGCTCTGATTCGGCGGCAGCCGTGAGCTCATTTCCTTCGAAGAGAGAAAACTCGGAGGGCTCGGGCGCGGACGCGGAAAGCGTGAGCACGGGCGCTTCGATCGCCCGCTCGGCCGCGCTCGCGCGTGTGAGCGAGGCCTCGGCGAAGGGCGCGAGGAGAAGAGCCGCGACCGCGACGATCCAGCGACAGGCCGTCGCGCGACTCTTCACTCGGCCGCCTTGACGAATTCGCTCAGCTCGACGTCGGAGGCCCGGAGCAGGCCACGCAGCGTTCCGCGGGCCACTTCACGGTGATCGGGCACGGAGAGCGATGCGATATGGCCGGGCTTGACGAGCACGATGTGGCTCCCCTTCTGCCGCGCCACCTGCCACCCGAGCCTGACGAAGGCCTGGGCGACCTTGCGTCCGGACAGGAGCGGCAGCTTCTCGGTCAAACGGAGATTTCCACCTGATGGACCGCCACCGTCAGCGGCATGCCCTTTTCGGCTCTGACGTCGAGGCATTCACGGATCGCCTCTTCGACGTTCTTCAGAGCCTCTTTCTCGGTCGCACCCTGGCTGATGCAGCCAGGGATGGCCGGGCACTCGGCGACGAAGACGCCGTCCTCGTCACGATCGACGGTCACGACAAACTTCATAGGCTGCATTCTAAGGCTCCCCGGGCTCTTCGCCCCCTACTTGCTGCGGCCTCAGTTTCGCCGCCGGGTGCGTGGCGTCGTGGATCTTCTTGAGCTTGTCGATCGTCACCTGGGTGTAGATCGACGTCGTCTCGAGCTTCGTGTGGCCGAGCATCTCCTGGACGTAGCGGATGTCGGCTCCCCCGTCGAGCATCAGCGTGGCCACGGTGTGCCGGAAGATGTGGCACGCGCCCTCTTTTCCCACGCCCGAGGCCAGGATGTACTTCTTCATCTCGTGCCCGAGAGCGTCGGGATTAAAGGGCACGCCCATGTAGGTCAGGAAGACGACGCCTTCGTCCGGCGGGACGACGAGGTGCGGCCTGACGTCGAGGAGGTACTTTTCCAGCCACTTCAGCGCCCTTTCCCCGATCGGCACGACGCGATCCTTCTGGCCCTTGCCTTCCCGGATCATCAGCGTGCCCTTCTCGAAGCCGATGTCGTAGAGCTTGAGGCGAACGAGCTCGCCTCTTCGGATTCCCGTCGAGTAGAAGGTTTCGAGGATCGCGCGGTCGCGGATGCCGACGGGGTCGGTGAGGTCTGCCTGGGCCAGGACCTTTTCGGCTTCGGAGGCCGTCAAGATCTGGCGCGGGAGACGCCGGCCGAGACGTGGCATGTCGAGCTCGGAGGCCGGGCTCGATGGGAGATAGCCCTGCTTGGCCAGCCAGCGGAAGAAGTACTTCGGGGCGGCCAGGCGCTTGTACTGGCTCCGGAAAGACAGCGGGCGCCCCTTGGCCGTGCGGTGCTGGAAGAGGGCCCTCTGGAAGCGCTCGAGGACGGGGCGCGAGACTTCGTCGGGCCGCGTGAGGCCGCGCTCGTGACACCAGAGGATGAAGCTGGAGATTTCCCACTCGTAGTGCACGACAGTGTTTTCGGAGATGGCGCGCACCCTGAGCGACTCGATCCAGAGGCGCATGAGCGCGACCAGGCCGTTGGGGTCACGGGCCTCGGCGAAGGCCCAGAGCTTCTTCTCGCCGCGCCGGGCCATCAGGCACCGCGCAGGAAGTAGCGCCGCGGCCGATAGCTTTTCTCTTTAGCCGCCTCGGCCGGGTACGACGACACTTTCCCATTGCCACCGAGTAGCGCTTCGTCGAAGCGCGGGGCGACTAAAGGAAGAAAAGCAGCTTCAGGAGCGGGTGGGGCTGGTGTCTCTGAGCCCCGACCGGGGGCCGACCACCCGCCGACCGGGGGCCGACCGAGGCCCGACTGCTCCTCGTTTTGCCCCGACCGCCGCGAGTCGTACGCGCGTAGCTCCTCGATGCCGATGAGGCCGGGCACGAAGCGCGAGCCGTTGGCCTTTTCGTAGAGAAGCTCGTAGACGAAGCTCTGGCCGCGGCCGCCGCGGTGGACGAGGAGGTACTCGAGGTCGACGAGACGTGCGAGATGGACCTTCAGCTGCGTGTCGCCCCAGCCGGCCGCTGCTCGGAGATCGCGTCGGCTGAAAAGAAACTCCGCTCTCCCCTTCTTCAGCCGCCCGGTTTCTTTCGTCACCCACCCGTCGAGGAGCTCGAGGAGGCGCCTCGTCTGCGGAGGCAGCTCGTCGAGCGAGCGGCCGAGGACCTCGGCCGCGAGACGGTTCGCGGTCGCGATGTCCTCCAGCGTCGCCTCGATGTACTCGACGACCTTCCCTTCGTGCTCGATCGTCTTCACCTCGCGCTGGTGCTGGTGCAGGAGCGCGATCGCTCGGATAAGGGTCAGGTACTTGACGTGATCGCGCCTCGTGCGCGTCCTGTCGTCGAGGAAAGTGAGCTGGCCGGCGTAAGGATTCGCGACGAGAAGAGGCCGGAGGAGCCGCTGCGCGTTGCGATGGAGGCGGACGATCTTGTTTTTGTCCTTGGCGGCCAGGAGCCCCTCGATCGTCTCGGCCTGTCTCTGCAGCTCGTGGATGCGGCGCGTCTGCTCGCGGTTCTCGTCGACCGAGAGGACGAGGCAGCGATTCAGGAGCTCCTCGTCGACGACGGCGGCCGTCGTCGTCAGGAAGATCATCACCGGCCCCTCGACGCGGTACTCCTGCGTCACGAGACGTCCCGTGTGCGGGTCTTTCCCCGTCGAAGCGATCGTCAGCTCGCCTTCCGACTGGAGGAGCTTCAGGGCGTACGTGGCCCGCTCGGCGCCTTCTTCCTCGACGACCGCCAGGATCTTGTGGCGCAGGCTCTTTTCCTCGGTGAAGTAGAAGAGCGACATGCCGGTCAGAGCCGAGTACTTCTCGCGCTCCTCCTCGGGCATGAAATCCAGGATGGC
>JAMQPJ010000604.1 GCA_023717585.1 Thermoanaerobaculia bacterium | reverse complement strand
CGTCGAGTACATCGCCGCCCATCTCAACGCCGTGGCCCCCCCCGTTGCCGCGCCCTCGGACGCCCCGTCCCTGCCGGTGCCGCTCGTGCGCCTCGTCGGGCAGATGCTCGAGAAGCGCCGCGAGGACCGGCCCGCGAGCTGGCGCGAGATCGTGGACCGTCTCGTCGCCGTCCTCCGCGACGCGGGCGCGACGCGCCTCCCTCCGGGCATCGAGCGGGCGCCGCCGGGCGAAGGCGCGCGCGAGGCGACGAGCGGAACCGAGCTCGTAGGTGTCTCGCCGGCCGAAGGCGCGACGCGGCCTCCATCGAACCCGCGCCCTCTCCACGAGACGCGACTTCTCGCGTGGCTCGCGGCGGCCGGGGTTCTCCTCGTCCTCTCCGTGTCGTGGTGGGCGGCTCGCATCCGGCCGTCGGCCCGTCCGGTGGAGCGCCGGGCCGCCGAGCCCGATCGGACTGCCGCCGCGACCCCGCCCGTGGCCGCGTCCGTGGCCTCCGGCCCCACGCCGGTCGCGCCGGTCGCGGGGCGCCTTCAGATTCTCGGCCTGCCTTTCGCGCGCGTCGTCTCGCTCGTGGACGCCGGCTCCGGGAATTCGGTGCCGCTTCCGGCGAACGCGACGACCCCCCTTCTCGTCACGGATCTCGCCCCGGGCCGCTACCGCGTCGTTCTCGCGGGCCCCGGCCCGGAGGGGCGTGCCGTCGAGCGGGCCGTTTCGGTCGTCAGCGGCGCGACGGTCCTGCTTTCCGAGCCTTTCGCGACGCCCGGCGCTCTCGCCGACGCCTTGACTCACTGACCAAGGAGAAGAAAGATGACCACCAAGAAATCTTTCTTTCTTCCCCTTTCTCTTCCTTGTCTATTCGCTCTCTCTCTTTCTCTGGCGCCCTCACCCGCGAGAGCGCAGACCGACTCCGCGCTGCTGTCGAAGGTCGGCTTCAATCTCACGAACCCGGGCGGCAAGTCGATCGCCATGGGGGGCGCGTTCACGGCGATCGCCGACGACGCGACCGCCGCGCTGGTCAACCCCGCCGGTCTCGGGCTCATCTCCTCGATCCAGTTCGCGGTCTCGGGCAAGCGCGCGGACGAGACGCTGGGGCTCGTCACGGCGCGCTCGACGGCGACGGGCCCGCTCACGGCGCCCTATCCGGACATCGACACGACGAACGTGGACCGCGACGCGCGCGCGGCGTCGGTCGACTTCGCGGGCGTCGTCGTGCCTGTCTCTCGCCGTCTCGTCGCCGCGCTGACGTACGCGGAGAACCTCCGATTCGAGGGGGACGCCGGCGTCGGCGGATACCAGTACCTCGAGATCCGGGACAACCGGACGGGCGACACGACCCGCCGGGATTTCCTCTTTCAGTACCGCGAGTTCGGGTCGGTGAGCCTCCGCAACCGGCTGCTCGGACTGTCGCTCGCGTATCGCGTCTCGGAGCGCGTGCGCGTGGGCGGCGGTGTCACGCTGAACCGGGCGTCCTTCGATCTCGACGGCGACGCCGCGGGTCCGCACCGCATCACGAGCCGCAACTACCTGTCGCCCACGGCGGAGGAGATCCTGACCACCACGATGCGCGTGGACGGCGTGTCCGGGACGAAGCTCGGATACCTCGTGGGGATTCACGTCGACCTTCTTCCCGACGGGGCCCTGACGCTCGGCGCCGATTACCGCTCGTCGCCCCGCAACGACGGGACGCTCGTGATCGGCGGCTACATTCCCACGGCTCTATTGGGACAGACGTCCCGGCCGTTCTCGTTCAGGGTGCCGCGCGACGCGGCTGCGGGTCTCGCCGCGCACCCGATGCCGGGTCTCACGATCGCCGCCGAGGTGCAGTGGGTGGCATACGGGGACATCTTCGACCGCCCCCTCCCCGTGGTCTCGTACAGCGGGCTCGTCGGGCCGATCGGATTTCCCGTCACGGGCGTGCTTGCCGACGTTTCCCCCGCTCCGGACGCCTGGATCCCGCGCATCGGACTCGAATATGTTGCCAGCGCGAAGGGCGCGCGTCTCGCGTTCCGCGTCGGTTATCACCGGGAGCCTGCGCACGGAAACACGGCGCGCCTCGCCGTGCGCGACGGCTCGGGAACACCTTTCCCGATCACGGAGCCTCCGTATTCGGCGAGCGTCGCGTCCGTTTTCGACGGCGGGCGCGCGGACGACCGGTTCACCGGAGGCCTGGGCGTGACGGTCGCGCGGTCGCTCTCGATCGACGTCGGATTCGACGTGGGTCGCGCGTCGCGGCAGCTCGCCGCGAGCCTCTTCTACCGGTTCTAGGCGGGAAGCGCGGCGGGGCGCTCCTCGTAGAGGATCCGGTTTCCGCCCGCGGCGCGCGCCCTCCCGAGCGTGTTCTCGGCGCGCTCGATGAGGGCGTCGCAGAGGGTCTTGTCCAGCCGGCCGTGCACCGCGATGCCCGCAGACAGGGTGAGGGCGCGGCCCGGTTCTCCGGCAAAGGCGGCGCGAATGCGCTCCACCGCGATCGCCGCATTCGTCTCGTCCGCTTCGACGAGGAGGACGAGGAACTCGTCGCGGGAGCGGCGCGCCGCGAGGTCGATGCCGCGAATGCTCCGTCCGATCGCCTGGCCGAAAGCCAGGAGAACCTCGTCCGCCCTCTCACGCCCCATCTCCTTCTCGAGCGCCCCGAACCCGTCGATCCCGAGGACGACGATCGCCGCCGCGCGCCGGGTCCGTTCCGCGCGCACGAGCTCTTCGGCGGCCCGGCCCAGGAAGAGGGAACGCGTCGCGAGGCCGGTGAGCGCGTCCGTGGTCGCGCGCGCGAAGAGGCGCCGCTCTTCGTCGGCGACGGTCGGGAGGAGAAGCGCCGTGAAGACGAGAAAGGCGAACCCGAAGAAGATCCCGGAGTACTCCGCGGGACCGGGCGTCCACTTCGAACCGGTTTCGAGCGTGGCTCCCGCGAGCAGGAACGCCGTCGCGACGAAGGCGAGCGCCGTGTCGCGCCGGCGATTCTCCTTGCGGGAGAAGACGATCAGGAATCCGACGGAGACGAGTCCGACCGAGACGACGGCGAGCGCTCCGACGAGCGGGTTCGCGGCGGGAAGGAAGAGCGCCATGAACGTGCCCACGAGCGGAACCGCGAGGAGCGCGCGCAGGCCGGCCGTGAACGGAAGGCTCAGGAAGCGGAGCAGGAAGAGGAAACCGACCGCGGGAAGGACGAAGGAAAGCGCGTGGACGAGGCGGCCCAGGATCTCGCGCGAGACGGGGATCGGAACGGGCGTCAGGAGCGGCGTCGCCAGCCAGAACGCGATCGCGAGGGCGAGGGTCGCATACAGGACGAGCTCGGTGCGGGCGTGGTTCCAGCGCAGGAGCAGGAGCGCGAGCGCGCCGAAGGACGCCGCCGCGAGAGCGCAGAACAGCACGAGGACCTGGGGAAGCGTGAACGTCACGAGGGATTTCTCCTTGAGGCGAAGTAGGCGACCGTGCTCTTCAGCCCCTCGTCGAGGCCGACCTTCGGCTCCCAGCCGAGGACCTCTTTCGCGAGCGCGATGTCGGGACGCCGTTGCCTCGGGTCGTCCACGGGGAGGGGCCTCCTGACGAGAGGAGCCTTCGTGCCGGTGAGTCGCTGGATGACCTCGGCAAACTGGAGGACCGTCATCTCGGCGGGGTTGCCGAGGTTCATGGGGTCCTTGTAATCCGACTGGAGGAGCCGCGTGATGCCGTCGATGAGGTCCGAAACGTAGCAAAAGGACCGCGTCTGCGATCCATCGCCGAACACCGTCAACGGCTCTCCACGGAGGGCCTGACCGATCAGCGAGGGAACGATGCGCCCGTCGTTCGGGCGCATGCGCGGGCCATAGGTGTTGAAGATGCGGACGATGCGCGTGTCGACGCCGTGGAAGTTGCGATAGGCGATCGTCATGGCTTCGGCGAAGCGTTTTGCCTCGTCGTAGCAGCCTCTGGGCCCGACGGGATTGACGTTGCCCCAGTACGTCTCGGGCTGCGGGTGGACGAGCGGGTCGCCGTACACCTCGGACGTCGACGCAAGAAGGAAACGGGCCTTCTTCGCGCGCGCGAGGCCGAGCGCCTTGTGCGTGCCGAGCGCGCCCACTTTCAGCGTCTGGATCGGGATCTGGAGATAGTCGATGGGGGAGGCGGGCGAGGCGAAGTGGAGGATCGCGTCCACGGGTCCATCGAGAAAGATGTACTCCGTGACGTCGTGGAAGACGAAGCGGAATCTCCGGTTCCCGGCGAGGTGGGCGATGTTCCGCTCGTCGCCTGTGACGAGATTGTCGAGGCCGACTACCTCGTGCCCTTCGGCGAGGAGCCGGTCGGACAGGTGGCTGCCGAGGAAGCCCGCGGCTCCGGTGACCACGATGCGCATGGAGCCACGATTGTACGGGAGCGCGCCCGCCGCCGCCGACGGATCAGGCGCTCGCCGTGTCAGGCGTGGAGCTGGGCGAAGCGGGCTTCGAGAACCGCGCGGGGCTCGGCCGGCTCGGCCACGATGCAGCCCTCGATCGGGCAGATCTCGACGCACTTCGGCGCGTCGAACGCGCCCACGCACTCGGTGCACCGACCCGCCTCGACCGTGAACGTGGGATCGCCCGCGCTGATCGCCGTGTTCGGACAGTCGGGTTCGCACGAGCCGCAGTTGATGCAGGTATCCTGAATCTTCATGGCCATGAGGCACCTCCGCTGCTGCGAAGGGTGCCACCCGCCCCCGCCGGGCGGCCATGATGCACGCGCTTCAGGCCCGGCCGAGCCCCACGTAGTTCCAGCCTGCCTTCTTCATGTCCCTGGGCTCGTAGAGGTTACGAAGATCGACGAAGTTCTTCGCCTTCATCGTGCGTTCGAGGCGGTCGAGGTCGAGCTTGCGGAACTGGTTCCAGTCCGTGACGAGAACGAGGACGTCGGCGCCGGCCGCGCAGGAGTACACGTCCTCGGCGAGCCTGAGCGCGGGCATCTCCTTCCGCGCGTTTTCCATCGCCGCCGGGTCGTACGCGACGACGTCGGCCCCCCGCGCCTGAAGGTCGCCCGCGAGCTTCAGGCACGCGCTCTCGCGGATGTCGTCCGTCTCGGGCTTGAAGGCGATTCCCAGCATGGCGATGCGCTTGCCCCGGAGGTCGGGGCACACGGCCGCGACCTTCTCCACCATGCGCGCCTTCACGCGGTCGTTGACGGAGAGCACGGCCTCCATGATCTCGAACGTGTAGCCGACCTTCCGCGCGAGGTCGACGACCGCGGAGGAGTCCTTCGGGAAACACGAGCCTCCGTAGCCGGGCCCGGGGCTCAGGAACTGGGGCGCGATCCGCTTGTCGAGGCCCATGCCCCGCGCCACGTCCTTCACGTCGGCGCCCATCTTTTCGCACATCGCGGCGACCTCGTTGATGAAGGAGATCTTCAGGGCCAGAAAGCCGTTCGAGGCGTACTTGATGAGCTCGGCCGACTCGACGTCGGTCACGACGAACGGCACGCCGCCGATCGAGAGGGGAGAGTAGACGTCCTTGACGATCGCGATGGCTTCCTCGTCGCGTGAGCCGATGACGACGCGGTCCGGGTGCATGAAGTCCTCGATGGCCGAGCCCTCGCGGAGGAACTCGGGGTTCGAGACGACGGAGAACTTGTACTTCCCGTTCTTCGTCCGGAGGATTTCCTCGATCTGCGCGCCCGTGCCCGTCGGAACGGTCGACTTCGTGACGACGACCTTGTAACCGTTCATGTGCGTCGCGATCGACTCGGCGACCTCGAAGATGAACGACAAATCGGGCGAGCCGTCTTCCTGGGGAGGCGTCCCGACGGCGATGAAGATGACGAGGCTGCGCTCGATGGCCTCCGCGAGGTTCGTCGTGAAACGCAGGCGGCCGGCCTTCTCGTTCTTGTGGATCAGCTCTTCGAGCCCCGGCTCGTAGATCGGCGAGACGCCCTTTTTGAGCAGGGCGATCTTCGTCTCGTCCTTGTCGACGCAGGTCACGTCCATGCCGAAATCGGCGAGACAGGCGCCTGTCACGAGGCCGACGTAGCCCGTGCCGACCATGCAGATGTTCATCGGGTGAAGCCTCCGGAGAGGAAGATCCCGGGAACCTGGATCTTAACCTCCGGCTCCGGGGAACGGCGCGTCAGGGGCGCAGCAGGATCTTGAGGACGCCGGACCGTCCGGCCTCGCGGAGGGCCCGGACGGCGTTCCCGAGCGGAAAGATCCCGGAGACGAGCGGCCGGACATCGACGCGGCGGCTCTTCAGGAGCTCCAGCGCCGGCTCGAAGCGCCCGCAGCGCGAGCCGACGACCGTGACCTCGTTCACGACGAGAGGCGCCGCGTCGAAGCGCGCGGGAGCGTTGTGCGTCGACTTCCAGACGACCGTCCCGCGCGGGCGGACGAGCGCGAGGGCGCGCGCGATTCCCGCGGGCGAACCCGTCGCTTCCACGACGAGATCGAACGACGCGGCCTTCGCGCGGGACTCGCGGCCGAGGAGCGCGACGTCCGCGCCCGCAAGCCGGAGCACCGCCGCGGCGAGGCGCCCCAGCTTGCCGGGCCCGAGGACGGCCGCCCGCGTCCCCTGCGCGACCGCGACCTGATCGAGGATCTCGCAGGCCGCCGCGAGTGGCTCGACGAATACGGCCTCCTCGTCGGACACGTCGTCCGGAACCGCGCGGAGGTTCACCCCGGGGAGCGTGAGCCACTCCGCGTGTGCGCCCGGGTGGCCCCGGATGCCGAGAACCGTGCGCCTCGGACAGTGCCGGCCGAGCCCCTTCGCGCACCAGTCGCATCGGCCGCAGGCGAGGTTGATCTCGCCGACGACGCGGCGCCCGAGGAACGGGGAAGACACGGGTCCCTCGACGACGCCGACGAATTCGTGTCCGGGAATGCCGGAGAAACCGTGGTACCCGCGCTTCAGCTCCAGGTCCGTGTTGCAGATTCCCGAAAGGAGGACGCGGACGCGCGCGAATCCTCTCCGGAGCGCCGGTCGCGGCAGGTCGCGGACGGCGGCCCCGCCGCTTTCGAAGACGAGCGCGCGCATCGCGGAGATGCTACCCGCGATCCCTTCATTTCGCCGGCACGGAGAGCGTTATGGTGCGGGTCAGGGCCCCGTAGACGCCGACGGGCCGCAGGGCACCGGCGTTGCGGGCCGCCGGACCGGTCTCGGCCCTGATCTGGAAACGGCACGAGGCTTTCGGCGGCACCTTCGTAAGAGGATGCGTTCCGCCGATCCCATCGGGCTCGCCCAGCCTCAGTGCGAGCGCGGAAACCTCGAATTTCGCGCCGGGGGCGAGAACGGGAACGTCTTTCGTGAAACCCGAGGGAGCGACCCGGCACGCGGCGGGCGCCAGCGGCGTGTGGGCATCGAGCGGCGTCACGCTCACGGTGAGGGACGACGGCTCCGAGGCTCCGTCGCCGTCGTTCGTCACGACGAACTTCGCGGGCCAGGTCGTCGGCGAGTCGGGCGTGAGCGAAGGCGTGTACCGGGGCCCGGGACGATGAGGCGGGTTGAGGAGGAAGCGCGACTCGGCCCTCTCGCTCTGTTGCGGAACGAAATGGAGGTCGAGCGTCCAGGAGATGGGAGCGTCCTTCGGGACGTTGTGCTGCGTCATTGCCTGCTGGATCGCAGCCACGGTATAGGTCTTCGAGGTCACTCCCTCCGCGACCCAGTCACCGAGCGGAATCCCGCTGTAACAGCAGCGGAAGAAGACCGAGAGGCCGACCTTCGCCCCGGCGCCGTACTGCGCCTTGAGGCCCACCCAGTCGATCTGGAACGCGAGCGTCACGTTCGAGGCGCCCTGCGGTATCACGGCGAGATCCGCGGGCGCGGTCTGCTTGAAATGCGCCGAGTTCGCGGCCCGGGACGGCGCGGCGGCGGCGAGGCCGAGCGCGAGGAGTGCCGCGCCAGCCGCGAGCCTCGCCGTGTGGTTTCTCATGCCTTCGTCTTTCCGCGTCACGGGTTGTAGGAGACGTCGATGCGGACCGTGCGGGAGAGCGCGTTGTTCGCCTTGTCCGCATCCTTCACGTTCGTATCCGTCCCGAGCTTCGCGTCGATCCGGTACTGACAGGTCACGACCTGATGCACGTTGGCGTTTTGGAACGTCACGGTGGGCTGCGTCGCGACCTTCAAGGTTCCCTTCCCGGGCGTCGGCGTCGGCGTGGGGGGTGACTGGAGCTTG
>JAMQPJ010000597.1 GCA_023717585.1 Thermoanaerobaculia bacterium | reverse complement strand
CTCGGCTGGGCGAGGCGGAAGTCGTCGGTCAGGAAGGCCGTCAAGGACATCGCCGACCAGCTCCTGAAGCTCTACGCGCGGCGCGCCGCGGCGCCCGGCCACGCGTTCTCGAAGGACTCGCCGTGGCAGGAGGAGTTCGAGGAGGCGTTCGAGTACGCCGAGACACCGGACCAGGCCGCGGCCATCCGGGACGTGAAGCGGGACATGGAGTCCGACAAGCCGATGGACCGGCTCCTGTGCGGAGACGTGGGTTACGGAAAGACCGAGGTCGGGATGCGCGCGATCTTCAAGTGCGTGCTGGACGGCAAGCAGGCCGCCCTCCTCGCGCCGACGACGATTCTCGCGGACCAGCATTTCCGGACGCTGAAGCGGCGGTTCGCGGCGTTCCCCGTCTCCATCGACATCCTGTCGCGCTTCCGCGGGAAGGACGACCAGAAGGAGCTTCTCAGGCGCCTCGCGGGAGGAACGCTCGACGTCGTCGTGGGAACGCACCGGCTGCTCAGCAAGGACGTCGCGTTCAAGGACCTCGGTCTCCTCGTGGTGGACGAGGAGCAGCGCTTCGGCGTCTCGCAGAAAGAGCGCATCAAGGAGTGGCGCGCGTCGGTGGACGTCCTCGCGATGTCGGCGACGCCCATCCCGCGCTCCCTGCATCTCTCGCTCGCGGGCATCCGCGACCTCTCCGTCATCGAGACGCCGCCGAAGGACCGGCTCGCGATCGCGACGCACGTCGTCCCCTTGAACGACGACGTCATCAAGGGCGCGATCCGAGCCGAGGTGGACCGCGGCGGGCAGGTCTTCGTCGTCCACAACCGCATCGACTCGCTCGGCTTCTGGCGCGAGAAGCTGGCGGCCCTCGTTCCGGACGTCCGCGTCGTGACGGCGCACGGGCAGATGTCGGAGGGCGAGCTCGAGCGTGCGATGCGCGCGTTCGTGACGCGCGCGGCGGACGTCCTTCTCGCGACGACGATCGTCGAGAACGGTCTCGACATTCCGTCCGCGAACACGATGCTCATCGACCGCGCCGACCATTACGGTCTCTCGCAGCTCTACCAGCTGAGGGGCCGGGTCGGCCGGAGCGACAAGGCCGCTTCCTGCTGGCTCCTCGTGCCGCCGGGCATGCCGCTGTCGGACGACGCCCGCCGGCGGCTGCGGGCGATCCAGGAGTTCTCGGATCTCGGCGCCGGCTTCCGCATCGCGGCGAAGGACCTGGAGATCCGGGGCGCGGGGAACCTGCTCGGCGGCGAGCAGTCGGGGCACATCGAGTCCGTGGGGTTCGAAACGTACGTGAACCTGCTCGAGGAGGCGATGGCCGCGATCAAGGGCGAGCCGGTGCCCGAGACCCGCGACGTCACGCTTCAGCTCGGGCTGCCGCTGGCGCTTCCGGCGGCATGGATTCCCGAGGAGAGCCTCCGCATGGCGCTCTACAAGAAGATCGCGGCGGCTTCCGATTCCGAAACCCTGCACCGCGAGGCTGCGACCGCCGCCGACCGGTATGGCGCGCCACCCCCGGCTTTCGAACGGCTCCTCGAGATCGCGCGGCTCCGGCTCCTCGCGCGCGCCCTCGGCGTCAAGGCCGTCCAGCGGCGCGGCGACGAGCTGGCCGCGACGCTCGAGAAGGAGCACGGCCTCGACCCGGACCTCGTCGTCGCGATGCTGAGGAAAGGGGATCTCTTCGCGTCAGGCCCGGACGCCTTCCGGCTTCCCAGGGCCTTCGCCGGACTCGGGGCCGACGGAGCGGGGGTCTCGGGGCGCGCGGCGCGCGCCCTCCTCGACCTCGCCCGCCCGAGAGTTCTCGCGTCGATGCCGGGCGCGCTGGACTCGTTTCTCGAGGGGGCGGCATGATGCGCCCGATGGTCCCGTCCGCGCGCGCGGCTACTGTCTCCGCTTTGATCTCCGCTTTCGCCGCGGCTCTCGTCGCGGTGGGGTGCGCGGAGAAGAGCGGTCCGCCGGCCGTGGGGCGGCCGGAGACGATCGCGATGGCGGGCAACCGGCCGGTCACGCTGGACGCGTTCATGGCGTGGGTGAAGACGGCGACGAGCGAGGACCCGAAGAACGTCTCGCCGCGCGTCCTCTCGAGCCTTCTCGACCAGTACCTCGACGAAGTGCTTCTCGCGCGGGCCGTGGAAGCCGCCGAGCCGCCGGTTCCGGGCACGACACCCAGGGAGAAACGCCGCGCGTTCCTCAACCGCGTCGCGGGGCTCGAAACGCTGCAGGACGCGGATTTCAGAAGGGAGTACGACGCCCATCCCGAGCGCTACAGGAGGCCCGCCCTGGTGCGTGTGTCGCAGCTCCTTTTCCGCACGCGGGAGGACGCCGACACTTCGGTGAAACGCCTCACCGACGGCGCGAGCTGGGAAGACGTGTCGCGCGCCCGGAGCGTCGCGCCCAACGCGTCGTCCGGCGGCTCGCTGGGCCTGCTCGGGCGTGGGGACCTGCCCCGCGAGTTCGAGAAGGCCGTCTGGAGCCTCTCCGCCGGAAAGACGAGCGCCGTGCTGGCGACGCCGCACGGTTTCCACGTGTTCCGCGTCGACGAGCGCCTCGAGGCGCGCGACGTGACGTTCGAGGAGGCGCTCCCCGGGCTCCGGATGGTGGTCGCCGAGGACCGAAGCGCAAAGGCAGTCGGGGATGCAATCGCCGGGGCCCACCGGCGCTTCCCGGTGTCGGTGGTCGAGGATCACCTCCCGTTCCCGTACGTCGGAGCGAATGCCCGCACCGCCGAATCGCGTTGAGGGCGCGGGCGGCGGGGGTCCACGGGCCCCGGCCCGGATTTCGCTAGACTGCGACCCGTGAAGTCATTCCGGCCACCCCGTGTCCCCGTTTCCGTCGTTTTCCTCTCCGCGGCCCTCGCCAGCGCTCTCGCCATCGCTCTCGCCTCCGTGCCCGTTTCGGCAGGCGAGGTCGTCAACCGCATCCTCGTGCACGTGAACTCGCGGATCATCACTCAGAGCCAGTTCGACGCGAGGATCGATCAGACCGTCCGCGAGTCGGGTCCTGCGCCCAGCGCCGCCAAGGGCGAGGAGATGAAGAAGAGCGCCATGGAAGAGCTCGTGAACGAGGCGCTCCTCGAGGACCGCGCCAAGGAGCTCGACCTCGTCACGTCGGACGCCGAGATCGAGGACCAGATCAAGCGGCTCAAGGAGCAGAACAACGTCACGACGGACGAGGACTTCCAGAAGGGGCTCGCGCAGTCCGGCCTCACGATCGAACGCCTCCGCGACCAGCTGCGCCGCACCGTGACGCTGCAGCGCGTCGTCGGCCGCGAAGTGAACAGCAAGGTCGACCTGTCGGACGACGCCCTGCGCATCATTTACGAGCGGGAGAAGGAGACGTGGCGCGTGCCGGAGAAGGCGCATCTCGCCGAGATCCTGGTCTCGAACGGCGACGACCCGGCCCGGGCCGCGCGCCGCGCGAGGGAGGCGTCGGACCTCGTCAAGGGCGGCGCGAAATTCGAGGCCGTCGTGAAGGACTACTCGGACGGGGCCACGAGGGCGCGCGGCGGCGATCTCGGCATCGTGGCGCGCGGCGAGCTCACCGCCGAGATCGACAAAGCGGTGTTTTCGCTGCCCGTCGGCTCTGTGTCGGACCCGATCGGGACGAAGTTCGGCTGGCATCTCGTCAAGGTGATCGAGAAGGTCCCTGTTTCCTACAAGCCGTTCGCCGACGTGAAGGCGCAGCTCCTGAAGCGCGAGCAGGAGACGCAGTTCCAGAAGAAGCTCGCCGAGTATCTCGACAAGCTGAAGAGGGAAGCCGTGATTCGCGTGTCGCCCGACGGCCGGGCCTACTACGCGGGGCCGGTCGCGGCCGTGGCGCCCGCTCCGACTCCCGCTTCCCCTTCGCCCGCGCCGCCGAAGAAGAAGCGCTGACGCGAGGCGCGTCGGCCCGCGACGCGGCCATGGACGCCGGCCGGCGCCTCGGTGTAGCCTGGCGCCCCTACGGAGGGTCGCAGGATGAACAGGATGTTGCGGGTCGTGGCGGTGTGCGCATTTGCGGTGTTCGGGTTCACGGCGACGGCTCTGGCGGAGGCCTACACCGCAAACCTCCAGGGCGCGCAGGAAGTGCCCGTCAGTGCGTCGACCGCGAAGGGTTACTCCCGGGTGAGGCTCAA
>JAMQPJ010000588.1 GCA_023717585.1 Thermoanaerobaculia bacterium | reverse complement strand
CTGACCCCCGCCTGACCCCCGACTGACCCGCCGACCTGACCCGCCGCTACACTCCTCTGATGCTGACGGATGTTCTCGCCCTCGTGCTCCTCCAGCTCGCGCTGGGCGTGGCGTTCTGGACGGCCGTCACTTCTTCGAAGGATCTCTCCGGGGGTTTTTTTGTTCTACACGGCGCAACGGTGGCGCTGTGCCTCGTCCTGGTATGGCTCTCTTCGGGAACGGGAGGAGGAATATTTCTTAGAAAGGGAATGGGGGGAGACGCGACCGCGGGCGGCGTGTTGTCTCCTGTTTCGCCACGGTTTCTTCTGGTCGCGGCCATCGCGACGGCGGTCGCAGCAACGCTCGCGGCGCGGATGCACACGCCTGCTTTTCTTACCCCTTCTAAGAACCTTCTCTTTCCTCCTCTTTCTAAGAACCTCTTCTTCTTTCTTTCTCTTTCTAAGAATCTCCTCTTTCTCTCGTTCCTCTTCTCAGCCTCTCTGCTTCTCTCCCGCGTCAGCGTCGAACCCTTCCGTTCTCTCCGAGGCATCGGTCCTATCTGGCTCGGCGTGGGGCTGGTCCTCGGCGCGCTGCTGTTCGGTGCCGTCTACTGCGCGATGAACGTAGGCCACTGGTATCTCGTCTCCGCCTCGCTGCCTTTCGGATTGCTCGTGCGCGCCACGGAGGCCTTCGCCGTCCTCGCCGCGATTCGCGCGACTTACGCGGTCGTGGCGCTCGGCGTCGTGGCGCGCGGGTCGACCGGCGAAGGAGGCGAGGCCCTGGCCTATATTCTCGATCCGATGCGCGACGGCTTCTTCTTCTGGTCGCGCGTGCTGTGGGGTCTCGTCGCGCCGCTCGCCCTCGCGCCCTTCGTCGTGAAGACCGCGCGGATGAAATCGAACCAGGCGGCGACGGGTCTTCTCTACGTGGGCCTCGTCTTCGTGCTCGTGGGCGAGCTTCTGGCCTCTTATCTCACGCTGCGCTCCGGGCTTCCCGTCTGAAGGCGGGGCGCGGCCCCGGGAGTGTGGCCGAGAGCGCCGCGGCCAGCAGAGGCAGCGCCGCGAGAACCGGGAAGACGGCCGCGACACCGTGATGGTCGGCGAGAGCCCCGAGGAGAGGCACGCCCGTGCCGCCAATCCCGATCGCGAGACCCATCGTCACGCCGCCCGCAATGCCTTCGCGCCCCGGCAGGTACTCCTGGCCCATCACGACGGCTACGCTGTAGGTGCCCACGGTGCCGCCTCCGATCAGGACGAGGCTCGCGAGGCCGGCGAGGCCGGGCTCGCGGAGGAAGAAGACGAGGAGAGGGGCCAAAGGCAGCAGAAAGCACACGAGAACCGCGCGGCGGCCGAAGCGATCCGCCAGCCGGCCGCCGGCCAGAGTGGCGAGGGCCCCGGCCAGGAGCATCGCGGTGACGGCGAGCGCCGCCTTCTCCTTCGGGACTCCGCGAACGGTCACGAGGTACAGGGGGACGAACGAGACGAGGCCGAAGGCGAACAGGGAGCGGATGACGATGACTCCGGAGAGCCGCGCGAAGGCTCCCCATCGGGGCCCGTCTCCGCCTTCGTGGGCGAGCGCCTGCGTGGCTTTGGACCTCAGGGGGCGCAGCCGCGGAAGTTCGCGGGCGAGGAGAGCGGCCATGAGGCCGGCCGGCAGGATCATCCAGGTCACGCGCCCTACGCCTCCGGAACCCGCGAGGACCGCGATGGCGACCGGCCCGAGCGCGATCCCGAGGTTTCCACCCACCGAAAACACGCTCATGCCCGTCGCGCGGCGCTCACCGGATGCGTAGTTCGCGTAGCGCGCGCTCTCGGGGTGAAAAG
Organism: Thermoanaerobaculia bacterium; assembly: GCA_023717585.1. Lineage (GTDB taxonomy): Bacteria > Acidobacteriota > Thermoanaerobaculia > UBA5066 > UBA5066 > Fen-183. The sequence goes on along the minus strand of JAMQPJ010000588.1, from coordinate 282 downwards.
CCGCGACACCCGCGCCGGAAAGCAGGATCACGGCGATCGTCGCCGGGTAGCTGGAGACGGCGCCGGCGAGCGCGAGACCGCCCCCCGCGGCGAGGACGGCGAGAGGGATGAGGAAGGGAAGCGGGCGGCGGTCGGAGAGGTGGCCGAGAACCGGCTGGATGAGCGAGGAGAGCAGCGTCGCGGCCAGGACGATGCCGCCCGCCTCCGTATACGTCAGTCCCCGCTCGGCGATGAGGAAAGGCAGCAGTGCCGGCACCGCTCCCTGATTCATGTCGTTGACGA
>JAMQPJ010000573.1 GCA_023717585.1 Thermoanaerobaculia bacterium | reverse complement strand
GCGCGGTGCGTGGACCTCGGGGCCGCCGTCGTCGACGTCGGAGGCGAGAGCACGCGCCCCAAAGGCGAGGCTTACGGAGAGGGCGCAAGCGAGATTTCTTCGAATGATGAAGAGGGACGCGTTCTTCCCGTGCTCTCGCGTCTCCGCGAATTGCGGCCGTCCCTTCCAATCTCGATCGACACGAGGTGCGCGTCCGTGGCGCGCGCCGCTCTCGACGCGGGGGCGGACGTCGTGAACGTCGTGACGGGCCTCGACGTCCCTGAGGATCTCCTCAAGCTCGTCGCGAGCTGCGGCGCCGCCCTTGTGCTCAACCATTGCCGCGGCACGCCTTCGACCACCTTCGAAGAATCCTCTTTCACCGATGTGGTCGCCGAGGTGGCCGCAGATCTGAACGCGGCACGCGCCCGCGCGATGTCCTTCGGAATTCAGGCAGACAAGATCCTCCTCGACTCCGGCCTCGGCTTCGGGAAGAACCCGGACCAGAACTTCGACCTGCTGTCCCGGCTCTCCGAAGTCGCGCCGCCCGGGACGCCGCTCGTCGTCGGCGCGTCGCGGAAGGCGTTCCTCGGCTCGCTCTTCGACAGGCCGCCGTCGGACCGGCTCCCCGAGTCGCTCGGCGCCGCAGCCGTCGCCGCCCGCGCCGCCGCCACCCACCCGCTCCTTCTCCGCGTTCACGACGTCGAGGAAACGCTCCGGTTTCTCGCGGCTCTCGTTCGGGCTGGCGGCTGACGTGCGCCGAAACTACTTCGGGAAGTTCATCTTCCGGAGAAAGGCCTCGAACCGGGGATCCGAACGAAAGACGTCGAACAACGGATCAGTCTTAACGCTGTCGACGAGGAAGGCCCGCTCCTCGTAGGCGCGATCGAGCCACTGGAACGCCACATCCATCTCACCGAGGCCGGCGTAGACGATCGCTATGCAGGTGGGCGGGACGAACTGCGACTTTCGTTTCTCGAGAAGGGACTCCAGGACCTTCCGGGCCTCGGCCTTCCGTCCCGCGAGGCCGTAGGCGAGCCCGAGGGCGAAGTTCGTTTCGGGCCGCGAGACCTTCCGGGAGAGGTACGTTGCGATCGCCTCGTCGTAGCGTTTCATGCTCGTCAACGCGTTGGCGAGCGCCCACTTCGCGAAGACCGAATCGGGGTAAACCGAGAGCACCTTCCGCTGCTGCTGGACGGCTTCGTCGTAACGCCGGGCGCGCCAGTATCGCTGGCCGCGATAGACGCCGATCTGTTCCGACAGAGGGTCGAGCTGCTCGGCGATCCGGATCTGCTCGATCGCCTCGTCGTGACGTCCGACGGCGCCGAGGAAGTTCGCGTAATTGTATCGGGCAACCGTCGAGCCTGGGGCGAGCTCCAGCGCGCGGCGGTAGTCGCGCTCTGCGCCCGTCCAGTCGAAATCGCAGCTCTGCCGGAGGCCGCCGAGGACGGCGAACGCATCCGCCTGCTGCGGGTCCAGCTCGAGGGCCTTCTCGGCCTCAGCTTTCGCCTCAGCGCAGGGGCCAACGGTCGGCCGCAGACCTGCAAAGGCTTCCCAATTGAGGCCGTCGGCGAGCCGGGTGTGGGCCACGGCGAATTTCGGGTCGATCTCGACGGCCTTCCGGAAGTGCTCGATTCCCTTCTCGATCCCGGCCCGCTGCGTCAGAGACTGGGTGATCGCGTAATTCCCGAGGAGGACCTCGCGGTGCGCCTCCGGATCGACGGGCCGCGCTGCCGAAAGCCGCTGCGCCTCTTCGGGCGTGACCGCGACGCGGACCTCGCGCGCAATGGAGGACGCGACCTCGCTTTGCAGCGCCAGCACGTTCTTGGCCTCCCGGGTATAGCTCTCCGCCCAGAGGTGCCGGTCCGTCTCCGCCTCGATGAGCTGGACCGTGATTCGGACGCTGTCCCCCTCCCTCATCACCGACCCCTCGACGACGCCTTTCACGCCAAGGGCCCGGGCGATCTCCGGGAGCGGTTTCATCGCGTTCTTGTACTGCATCACCGATGTTCGGGAGATGACCTTGAGCGCCCGGATCCGCGACAGCTCCGCGATGAGCGCTTCCGTCATCCCGTCGGCGAAATACTCCTGTGCTGGATCCTTCGAGAGGTTTGCCAGGGGAAGGACCGCGAGGGAATCGATGCGGCCGCCGGCCGTTCCGCCCCGGAGCCATCCGCCCCGCCAGATGGCCGCAAGGGCCACGATACCGATGACGAGAAGGCCGCCCGTAACGGCGATCCGGCGCCGGCTCCACGCCCAGGTGCCGGAAGAAGTCGTCGCGGGCAGTGGAGCCGCTCGCGCGACGAGTCCTTCGAGGTCGGCCCGAAGTTCGGATGCCGACGCGTACCGTTCTTCCGGAATCTTCTTGAGACACTTTCGAAGAACTCCCCGGAGACCGGCCGAAATTCCGGGAGCCGGTTCGGTCAGCGCCCCCGGGCCGGAATGGAGGATCGCGTCCGTCAGCTTCGCCTGGATCGTCTCGTCGAAGAGCCGGCGCCCCGTCACCAGCTCGCCGAGCACCGCGCCCGCCGCCCAGATGTCCGTTCGGGCGTCGAGCGGCTCGGCCCGGAGCTGCTCTGGCGCCATGTAGGGCAGGGTGCCGGCGACTTCGAATGCGCTCGCGGGTTCGGTCGCCACCGCCGTCAGCGCCTCGGCCGCCGCGGC
>JAMQPJ010000569.1 GCA_023717585.1 Thermoanaerobaculia bacterium | reverse complement strand
GTCGAACGCAATCTCCGCGTGTGCCCGAAGTGCGGTTTTCATTTCCGGATGCCGGCGGCCGAGCGGATGCGACTCCTGCTCGGCGAGGCGGGCGGACAGGCCCTCTTCGTCGGCGTCAGGCCCACCGACCCGCTCAAGTTCAAGGACAGCAAGCGCTATCGCGACCGACTGAAGGAGTCCGAGGCGAAGACGGGACGGCCGGACGCGATCCTCACGGCAAAAGGCACGATCGAGGACGTTCCGGCGATCGTCGCGATTCTCGACTACGCCTTCATGGGCGGCTCGATGGGTTCCGTCGTGGGCGAGGTCCTGACGCGCGCCGCCGAGATGGCGCTCGCCGAGCGCATGCCGCTCGTGATCGTCTCCGCCTCGGGCGGCGCGCGCATGCAGGAGGGAATTCTCTCCCTGATGCAGATGGGCAAGGTCTCTTCGGCGCTCGCGCGCCTCGGCGCCGCGCGCGTCCCGCACGTCGCGATCCTCACGGACCCGACGACCGGCGGCGTGACGGCCTCCTTCGCGATGCTCGGCGACGTGACGCTGGCCGAACCGAAGGCGCTCATCGGTTTCGCGGGCCCGCGCGTCATCGAGCAGACGATCCGCCAGACGCTGCCCGAGGGCTTCCAGCGGTCGGAGTTCCTCCAGGAACACGGCTTCGTCGATCTCATCGTCCAGCGCGCCGAGATGCGCGCGACGGTCGCGAACGTGCTGCGGCTGCTGCAGGTCGGGTGATGGGCCGGTTTGGGAGACGCTGTTTCGGATTTTCTTAGAAGGTGAATGGGGGACGTGGCTTGAGCACGCTCCACGCTGTTTCCGGGCTGGCGTGGCTTGATGCGCTCGGGCCGCAGCGGATCCGCCCGGGCCTTTCGCGGACTCTCTCGCTCTTAGCCTCTCTCGGAAATCCCCAATTCTCTTTTTCTTCCATCCTCATCGGAGGAACGAACGGGAAGGGTTCCACTGCGGCGGCAATCTCTGCGATTCTCACGGCCGCCGGAGTTCCGTGCGGGCTCTATACGTCTCCACATCTCGTGTCGGTCACGGAGCGCGTACGCCTTCTCGACCGGGACGTGTCGCCCGCTCATCTCGACGACGCTCTCTCTCTCGTCGCCCGGATTTCCTCGCCCGGCGTCCGCGGCCCGACGTATTTCGAGGCGCTGACGGTCGCGGCTTTCGAGCTGTTTCGCCGTGCGCGTGTCCAGACAGCCATCGTGGAGGTCGGGATCGGAGGCCGGCTCGACGCCACGAACGTCCTCGAGCCCGAAGTGTCGGTCGTGACGAACGTCGGGGCCGACCACCTCGACGTCCTCGGCCCGACACTGGAAGACGTCGCGCGGGAGAAGGCGGGAATCTTCCGGAAGGGCAGGCCGGCGCTCGTCGGCATGGCGGGAGCCGAACCGGGCGCGCGCGCCGCGTTGCACGCGGAAGCGCGGCGGATCGGGGCGCGGCTCGTCGAGATCCCTCCGCTCGAGACACCGCTCCCGGGAGACCCGCTTCCGGGCGCCCACCAGCAGCAGAATCTCGCTCTCGCGCTCGCAGCGGCACGCGCGGTCGCGCCCCTCGACGAGGCGGCGGTGGCGCGCGGCCTCGCGGCCGTGCGGTGGCCCGGCAGGCTGCAGACGCTCTCCAAGGCGGGGTTCCGGACGCTCCTCCTGGACGGTGCCCACAACCCGCCCGGAGCCGGCGCGCTCGCCGCGCATCTCGACGCGCGCGGCCTCGCGGGCCGGGTCGACCTGCTGTTCGGCGGCATGGCCGACAAGGATCTGGCCGCCGTGTTCGCGCCCCTCGCCGCGCGCGCCCGCCGCATCGTCCTCGTGGCGCCGGGTTCACCACGGGCCGAGACGCCGGAGACCCTGCGGGTCCGTATCGGGCGGCCGGAGCTCGAGACGGCGTCCTCGGTCGCCGAGGGGCTCCGACGGCTCGAAGAGGCGGGCGGTGACGGTCCGATTCTCGTCGCCGGATCGCTCTATCTCGTCGGCGAGGTGCTGCGGCTAAGATCGGGAGCGTGAGTTCTCTCGTCTCCTCTCTCGTCCCCTCTCTCACGAAGAAGGACCTCGAGGCCCAGGAAGACGCGCGGCTCGCGGTGTATGCCTCGCGTGCGTCGCGCGCCGCGCGAAGGTACCCGGTCGCCGAGGAAGGGAAGACGTACGACTACCGGACGGAGTACCAGCGCGACCGCGACCGCATCATCCACTCGCGCGCGTTCCGCCGCCTCAAGCACAAGACCCAGGTCTTCATTCCGTTCGAAGGCGATCATTACCGCACGCGCCTCACGCACACGCTCGAGGTCACGCAGATCGCGCGCACGATGGCCCGCGCGCTCGCCCTGAACGAGGACCTCGCCGAGGCGTGCGCGCTCGGCCACGACCTCGGGCACACGCCGTTCGGGCATTCTGGCGAAAAAGTGCTCAACCGCATTCTCACGGGCGGCGAGACCTCGATCGCGATCGAGCCCAGGATCGCCGCGCAGGTCGGGGCGTTCAAGCACAACTACCAGTCCGTGCGCGTCGTCGACGTCCTCGAGAAGCGCTACGAGCACCCCGGCCTCAACCTCACGAACGACACGCGCGAGGGCATCCTCAAGCACACGACGTGGCGCCGCGACTTCCCGTTCCCCGACGTGGACGCCGAGGGCCTGAACCTCTCCTCCGGCGGCCACCTCGAGTGTCAGGCCGTGGGATGGGCCGACGAGTACGCGCAGCAGGCGCACGATCTCGAGGACGGCCTGAAGATC
>JAMQPJ010000409.1 GCA_023717585.1 Thermoanaerobaculia bacterium | reverse complement strand
TTGGTGGCGCCGGGGGGCTATGCCGTGCCGGCCGGAGAGGGCGGAGCGGCTCCTGGCGGGTTGCCCGCGGGGCGCGGCGGGCGAGCCGCGGCGGCCGAGGCCGGCGCCGCGCTCGTCGCGGGCGCGGCCACGAGCGCCCTCTCGGGAGCCAGCGCGGAAAGGCGCGACGTCCTCCTTTCGCAGATTCTCTCCGTGGCCGCCATGGCGGCCCGAACCGACGGCGAGCTGCGCGCCGCGCTCGACAAGCTGCGAAGTCTCGGGATCGACGTTCCGACCTCGGAACTGTTTCGCACGCTCGGCCGCTCCGTTCCCCAGTGGCCGGTCTCGTCTCCCTCGACGCCGCTCGAGCAGGCACTCTCGAATGCGAAAGGTGCGCCGACGGCGGCGATGCGGCGCGTCGTCACGCTCCCCGAGAATCCGGATGAAATCGGACGTCGATTCAGCGAGATGGTGAGTGCGGCGGTCGAGCAGCTCAACCAGGGCTCTCTCGCGAGGGCCTCCCGCATGCTGGACGTGGCCGAGAAAATCGTCGCCGAGAACCATGTCGAGACTGTGACGGCCGAGAACGTGCGTCGAAGGGCGCAGGAGACCGTGGACCTCGAGCATGTGCGCGTCCTCGGCGAGGACCCGCGGAACCACGAGGCCCTCGGGCGAATTCTCTCGTTCTTCCCCGGCTTCACTCCGGGCCGGCTCATCGAGGAGCTGCATGGCGAAGAGAAGCGCGAGCGCCGACGCCTGCTGCTCTCCCTCCTCGAGATTCACGGCGCGGAGGCGCGTGCGGCGGCGCTGGCCCTTCTGGATGAGTCGCGGGCAGGCGATCCGGCCCACGACTGGCACTTCAAGCGGAACCTCCTGTACCTCGTCCGGCGCATCCCGCGGGCCACGGAGGAGCCGACGGACACCGAGCTCGGCGTCCTCGTCGCACTGGGGAACCCCTCGCTGCCTCCGCCCCTCGTGAAGGAGGCCATCGCGAGCCTCGGAACCGCGCGCCACGAGCGGTCGGAGGCTGCGCTCGTCACGATCGTCCAGAAGCTCGAAGCGATGCTCGCGAAGAGGGGCGACGCGCCCTTCGACGAGGCCGAGCTGCAGCCTCTCCTCGATCGCGCCGTCTCGGCGCTCGCGCGTTTCGGGAGCGCCACCTCGCGGCGGCTGGTCGTGGAACACGGCCTCAGGCGAAAGGGAGGGCTCGGAGACGCCGGGGCCCGTCTTGCCGAGCTGTCGGGACAGGATCTTTCCGAGGACGCCGATCTCGTCGCCGTCCTCCTCAAGAGTCTGCGTGCCGAACTGCCGTTCAAGGTGTTTGGTCTCACGCTCAAGAAGCGCGAGAACAAGATCGGGCCGATCATCGAGGCGCTCGCCTCGACGCCGCTTCCCCAGGTCCGGAAGGCTCTCGAAGAGGTCGTCGAGCGGCATGCCGGGACCGACTATGCGAAGGTCGCGGCTCGGACGCTGGCAGCGTTCGACGCGCCGAAGGCCGACGAGGGCGCGGCCGCGAGCCTTGCGGGCGATCTCGACACGTTCGAGCTGCCGTCCCTCCTCCAGAGCCTCGCGGCCTCGGAGGTCACGGGCACGCTGACCCTCCGGAACCCGCCCGGCGCCGTCACGGGTCGCCTTCTGATCGAGTCCGGGCGGATTCGATCCGTCGAGAGCGGCGCCCTGCGCGGAGACGATGCGGCCTACCAGCTCTTCGAGCGCCCCGGCGGAGGAACGTTCGCGTTCGTGAAGCAGGCGAGCCAGCCGTCCAGGGCCGAGGACGAACCGCCGGCCCGCGAGGTCGTCTCGGTGCTGCTCGAAGGCATGCGCCGTTACGACGAATTCCAGCGTTTCTCCGCGCTTGTTCCCGACGAAACCGTTCTCAAGCAGACCGGTTCGAAGCCCACGCCCGAGCCTGAAGAGCCCGACACGGGTTTCCAGAAGGGCGTCTGGGCGAAAGCCGTGTCGGGGCTGAGCGCGTGCGCGATCGAAGCGGCCGTCGTCGCCGACTCGTTCCGGGTCAGGAGATTGCTCGCGCGCTGGGTCGAGGACGGAAGCCTGAAGCCGGCTTGAACGAGCGCTCCGGGCTCACGCGGGGCGCCGATCGCCCCGCGGAGCCGCGCGGAGATGTCAGTAGTAGAAGACCTGGATCTGGACCGTGTACTGGTTCGTCGAGGCCACGTTCGGGTTGTTCGGGGCCTCCGTGCGCGTGAACCCGGCTTTGATGTTGAAGTTGGAGCCGTAAGGGTAATAGCCGATGCCGCCCTGGTACTTGGTCCTGTTGAGCACGTTGTTCACGCCCTCGTAATCCAGTATCTCGTAGCGAGCAAACGGCATGATCTTGGGCCCGCTCAGGAAGAATCCGGCCTCGACGAACAGGTCGTCCTGCTTGAAGAGCGCGGCCGTGTTGAACGTCACGCCACCGTCGTAGTGGACGTAGTCGACCTGCGCCGTGATGCCGTTCTTTCCAACCGGATAGTCGAAGAAGATGTCGCCTGCCCAGGCGCTGTAATCGCTCTGCGAGTCGTAGCCGGCGCCGATCGCGAGGATCTTCTTCTTGCCGAAGTACACGCCCGGGTAGAACTGGCCCTTCTCGACGTCGAACACGTTGTACTGGAGGCGTCCCGCGAACCGGAACGAGTTCTTCACGCCCGGGGCGCGGAAGCCGGAATAGGCGCCTGCCCTGTACTCGAGGTGGTCGCCCGCGAGATAGCCCCTCGCCTGGAAGCCCGTGTCGCGCCCGGTGGAGGACTGCGTCGAGGCGCTCTCCTGGAACGACCAGGTTCCGTAGTCCATCGAGGCGAGGAGGTGAGCGCTCGAGTTGCAGTTGCGGCAGAGCGGAATGAGGATGAGGCCGCCCTGGAGCCGGAACTCGTTCGCGATCGCCCACTCGACGAACGCGTCCTGAACGACGAAGCCTGTGGCCGGCGCCTTGCCGCCGGTCGCGCCGGGCGCCGTGGTCTGCGTCGACTTGCCGAGGTTCGCGTTGTCGGTCATGAAGAAGAACGTGACGTCCTTCGCGACCTGCCCGCCGACGAGGAACCTGGCTCGGCGCAGGAACAGGTTCTGCTGGAACCCGTCCGTCTCACCCGTGGCGTTGGACTGGCCGTTCCAGTCCGCCCACGCCTGCAGCACGATGCCGAGCCTGAAGTTGACGTTGTCGTTGACCTTGATGATGGCCTGCCCATTCGCGACTGCCGGCAAAAGCGCGATGAGCAGGGCAAGGGAAACGAGGGCGAATCGATTCGCGCGAATCTTTGAACGCACACCTTCCTCCTTAAAGTCAGCACGCCGATGAGCGGCACGACAAAAGCGCATCTATGGGGGGGACGATAGCCACGTAGTGGATTCGGGGTCAACAGGAATCTTCTGGTTTCGGATGATGCATCTGCATAATCCGGCGTGCCAGTTTTTTCTCTTGACTTCGACCGGGAGTCTGAAAGACTCCCGCCCAGTCTTGCTTGCTATGAATTCAGGATACGGAGTCCGCTCCGCGCTTTGGCGCAGCGGCAGCCCGGCCTCACTCAAGGCGGCTGCCGGCCGTCCGGAAAAACCGGGCGTCACTTCCATGTGTGCGTTAACGCGGCACAGTTGTCCGGATCGAACTGGAAATGGAGTCTTTGCTGCTTCTGATGTTCCGGCCGGAGTTTTGCCGAATCTCGTTCTCTCGACACCTTAAGGAGGTTTCATGACGGAGGAGAAGGTAACCAATCGGTGGATCATGGTTGGGGCGGCGCTCGTAATGCAGCTGTGCCTCGGCATCCTGTACGCCTACAGCGTCGTGAGGGGTCCGTTGATGAAGGAGGTCGGCTACACGGTCAAGCAGGCCGGCTATCCGTACATGGCCTCGCTCTTCTTCTTCGCGGTCGGCATGATCATCGCCGGCCGCTGGCAGGACAAGGCGGGCCCGAGTAAGGTCGGGATCGTCGGCGGGGTACTCCTCGCCCTCGGGGCCGCGGTCGCCGGCGCAATGTACAAGGACCTCGGCGGACTGATCTTCGGCTACGGAGTCCTCGGAGGCCTCGGCGTCGGGTTCGCATACGTGACGCCAATCGCCACGTGCATCAAGTGGTTCCCCGACAAACGAGGCACGATCACCGGGCTCGCGGTCTTCGGCTTCGGCGCCGGGACGCTCGTCTTCGGACCGCTGCTGAGCAAGATGATCGCGAGCAGCGGAATCGCGACGACGTTCTATACCGTTTCGGCCATCATGCTCGTTTTCGTCTGCGGCGCGGCCGCCATCTTCAAGGTCCCGCCTGCCGGCTACAAGCCCGCCGGGTGGAATCCTCCTGCCCCGGCGCCGGGCGCGCAGGTCGTCAAGACGAACTACCTGCCGAACGAGATCATCAAGACCAGCTCGTTCTGGACCCTCTGGTTCCTTTACTTCATCGGCGCGGCCGCCGGACTCATGATCATCGGCCAGGCGGTCCCGATCGGCGTCGAGGTGGCCAAGCTCGACAAGGCGACGGCTGCCGCCGGGCTGGGCACGATGGCCCTCCTGAACGGCAGCGGGCGGCGCTTCTGGGGGAGCGTTTCGGACAAGCTCGGACGGACGAAGACGATCGTCGCGTGTTTCGTCCTCTATATCCTCGCCTTCGTCTTCGTGCTCCCGAACAGCAACACGTTCATGCTGTGGCTCGTGGGTGTCTGCTCGGTCGGCTTCGCCTACGGCGGATACCTCGCTCTGATGCCCTCGCTCACGGCGGACTACTTCGGCACGAAGTCGCTCGGAGCGAACTACGGCTACCTGTTCACCGCGTGGGGCGTCGCCGGCGTGGGCGGGCCCTTCATGATCGACTTCATCAAGACGCAGACCGGAGCCTTCACGAACGCGATGTACATCACCGCGGGCGCCTGCGTCGTGGGGATCATCCTGACGCTCATCGCGAAGCCCCCGAAGCCGGTCGCGGAGACTGCTTGACGACGAACTGAAGACTCGACTAGCGTTCGGGCCCACGCGATCGGAGTTCCTCGATCCGGTCCCGTGGGCCTCACTAAGCTCATCAAATAAGTAAGGTGCCCATGTCCAACGTTCTGGTTACGACGTCATTCCCGGTTCTAGTCCCCTCTGGAGGCGGCGCCACCGCGGGGACGAGGGCCTTCTCGCAACGATCAGGAGGTGCAAATGGCTAACCCCGGATTTCCCAGCCACAAGGTTCTTCCCTGGCCGGCGGTTCCGATCCCGACCCCCGACGAGGTCTACGCTGGGATGTCGGACCAGGCCAAGGAGTACCCCCTTTCCCTCGAAAGGGATCTCAGGCAGTCCGAGAACTTCAAGAAACCCGAGAACCTCACCACGGTCCGCGTCCTCGACCTGACCAAGGGGATGATCATCGGCAACTGGTGCTCCTCGATGCTCTCCGAGCTGGGCGCCGACACGATCAAGTGCGAGCCGCCGGCCGGCGACCCGTTGCGGTGGCAGACGCCGTTCGGGCGCAAGGAGTACATGTTCAAGGATGCCGAGACCGGTGAGCCGATCGGCCTCCACTTCCTCCACGAGATGAGGAACAAGCAATCCATCACCCTCGATCTCGAGAAGCCGGAGGGGCGCGAGCTCCTCAAGAAGCTCGCCGTCCACGTCGACGTCCTGATCGAGAACTACCCGCCGGGACAGTTCGACGCGTGGGGCATCGGCTACCGGCAGCTGAAGGAGATCAACCCGCGGCTCGTCTACGCCTGGGTGGGGCAGAAGGGGCAGTGGGGTCCGTCAAAGGACAAGCCGGGTAACCTCGACCCGACGGCTCAGGCCGCCTGCGGGTTCATCCACGGCACCGGCCTCCCGAAGGAGTTCGGCGGGCGTCCCACCCGCTCTGCGCTGTGGGTGGCGGACCAGGTCGGCGGGACCTCCGCGGCCATCGGGATCCTCGCCGCGCTCCTCTATCGCGACAAG
>JAMQPJ010000548.1 GCA_023717585.1 Thermoanaerobaculia bacterium | reverse complement strand
ACGGCGCGACAATGGGTTTCTTCCCGGTCGACGCCGAGACGATCAAGTACCTGAAGTTCACGAACCGGCCCGCGAAGACCGTCGCGCTCGCGGAGGCCTACTGCAAGAAGCAAGGCCTCTTCCGCACGGTGGACTCGCCGGACCCGGTCTTCACGGACACGCTCACGCTCAACCTCAAGGACGTCGAGCCCTCGCTCGCCGGCCCGAAGCGGCCGCAGGACCGCGTGCCGCTGAAGGACAGCAAATCCGTCTTCAGAAAGAGTCTGAGGATTTTCTTAGAAAGGGAATGTGCCGGCCTCGATCAGAAGGCGATCGATGCGTGGATCGACGAAGGCGGCGCAAAGAAGGCTCCGAGCACACCCGCCGCGTCGGCCTCGCCCTCTTCCCCTTCTAAGCAATCTTCGTCCTTCCCTACTTCCTCCCTCGGTTCCCTCGTGAAGACCGCGCCCGTCGCCGACGGCCGCGTGACGTACGACCTCCCGCAGGGCGCCGTCGTCCTCGCCTCGATCACGTCGTGCACGAACACGTCCAACCCGGCCGTCATGCTCGGTGCCGGCCTGCTCGCGAAGAAGGCGGTCGAGCGCGGCCTCTCCGCGAAACCGTGGGTGAAGACGTCCCTCGCGCCCGGCTCGAAGGTCGTCACGGATTACCTGAAGGACGCGGGGCTCATGCCCTACCTCGAGGCCCTCGGCTTCCACCTCGTCGGCTACGGCTGCATGTCGTGCATCGGGAACTCGGGCCCGCTCCCCGACGCGGTGTCCGAAGCCGTGCGCGCGGGCGACCTCGTCGTCGCAGGCGTGCTTTCGGGCAATCGCAACTTCGAGGGGCGCATCAACCCGCTGATTAAGATGAACTACCTCGCCTCGCCGCCGCTCGTCGTCGCGTACGCGCTCGCGGGCGAGATGGACAGGGACCTCACGAACGAGCCGCTCGGCACGGATCGGAGCGGCGCGCCCGTCTTCCTCAAGGACATCTGGCCGACGCCGGAGGAGGTCCAGGAGGCGATCGGGACGGCAGTGAATCCCGCGCAATTCAGGAAGGCGTACGGCGAGGTCTTCGACGGCGACAGGAGCTGGCAGGGCCTCAAGATCCCGAAGGGCCGGACATACGTCTGGGAGGAATCCTCGACGTACGTGAGGAAGCCCCCCTTCTTCGCGAACATCCCCAGGGAGCCCGCGCCTCTGAAGGAAGTCTCGGGCGCCCGCTGCCTCGTCATGCTCGGGGACTCCGTGACGACCGACCACATCTCGCCGGCCGGCAACATCGCGAAGAACTCCCCCGCGGCGAAATACCTCGTCGCTCACGGTGTTTCCCCCGCGGATTTCAACTCCTACGGCGCGCGCCGCGGCAACCACGAGGTCATGATGCGCGGCACGTTCGCGAACATCCGCCTCAAGAACTTCCTGATCCCGGGCAGCGAGGGGAACGTCACGATCCACTTCCCGACGGGCGAGCAGATGCCGATCTACGACGCGGCGATGAAGTACCAGGCCGCGAAGACCCCGCTCGTCGTCCTCGCAGGCGCCGAGTACGGCACGGGCTCCTCGCGCGACTGGGCCGCCAAGGGCACGATGCTCCTGGGCGTCCGCGCGGTGATCGCGAAGAGCTTCGAGCGCATCCACCGCTCGAATCTCGCGGGGATGGGCGTCCTCCCGCTCCAGTTCGAAGCCGGCCAGGACGCGAAGAGCCTCGGGCTGACGGGCCAGGAAACGTTCGCGGTCACGGGCGTCGCGAAGGACCTCGCGCCGAAGAAGACGCTGACGGTCACGGCGACCGACACGGAGGGAAAGAAGACGACGTTCACGGCCGTCTGCCGGCTCGACACCCCGAACGAGGTCGACTACTACCGTCACGGCGGCATCCTGACTTTTGTGTTGAGGCAGCTCGCGGCGGCCTGACGCGTCGTCGCCTGTTCCTCCCCTTGACGTTGCGTACGGTTTCCCGTACGCTACGTCCATGAAGACGGTCACGGCTACGAAGGCGCGAGAGAACCTCTACCGGCTCATGGACGAGGTCGCGGTCACGAGCGAGCCGGTTCAGATCACGGGCCGAAGGGCCGGAGCGGTGCTGCTCTCGGAGGCGGACTGGCACTCCATTCAGGAGACGCTCTACCTGCTCTCGATTCCCGGCATGCGCGAATCGATCCGGAAGGGCCTCAAGACGCCCCTTTCGGAGTGCGTGGAGGAGCTGAACTGGTGAAGCGCTGGCGGGTCGTCTTCACCCGCCAGGCGCACAGGGACGCGCGCAAGCTCTCGCGCTCCGGTCTCAAGCAGAAGACGCTGCTCCTTCTCGGGCTTCTCGCCGAGGACCCCCTCCGGAACCCGCCCCCCTTCGAGACGCTCGTCGGCGATCTCGCGGGCGCCTTTTCGCGGCGGATCAACGTTCAGCATCGCCTCGTGTACGAGATTCTCGAACGGGAACGCACCGTGAAGGTGATCCGGATGTGGACTCATTACGAATGACCCGGGGTCCTCTGTTCCTCGGGGAGACTCGTTCTCGTCTAAGATCCCCTCACTTTGAGCGCGCGCGCGGCGCAATGTCCGAACTGCGGGGCGCAGGTCCGGTTCCGGACCGGGGCGTCGCTCGTCTCGATCTGCGAGCAGTGCAAGTCCGCCATCGCGCGCAAGGGCGCGGATCTCGAGGCCATCGGCACGGTCGCCGAGCTCGTTCCGACCTCGTCTCCCTTCAAGGTGGGCATGGACGCGCGCCCGCAGAAGGGGACGCCGCCTTTCCACGTCGCAGGGCGCCTACAGCTCTCCACGGGCGAGGGCACGTGGGACGAGTGGTACGTCGGATTCACGGACGGGACGTGGGGATGGCTCGCCGAGGCGCAGGGCGGTTTCTGGCTCATGAAGCCGGTCAAGCCGCCGACGGTTCCCGCGTTCGAAGCGCTGTCGCCGGGGGAGACGCTCGAACTCGGGGGCTACGGCAGATTCGCGATCACCGAGGTCCGCGAAGCCACGTACGCCTCCGCGCAGGGCGAGCTGCCTTTCGTCGCGCCGCCCGGGAGCGTGTTCCGCTTCGCGGATCTCTCCGGGGCGGACGGAAGTCTCGCGACGCTCGACTACGGCGACGGGCCTTCTCTCGACGGCTTCTACGTGGGCAAGCCGGTTGCGCTCGAGAGCCTCGGCATCGCGGAGCTCGTCGCGTGGTCGGATCGCACGGTCTCCGTCAAGGCGCTCGCTCTGAACTGTCCGAACTGCGGCGGCGCGCTCCAGCTGAAGGATCCGGCGAACACGGTGCGGATCGCCTGCCCGTCCTGCGGCTCGCTCCTCGGCTCGGCCGACCGCGAGGTCCAGGGGCCGCCCTCGAAGTTCACGGTCCTCGAGAAGCTCGCGGCGGTTCCGTTCAAATCGCGCCTCCCGCTCGGAGCCACGGGCGCGCTTCGCGGCCACGCCTACGCGATCCTCGGGGCGGTTCAGAAGACGTGCTCCTCCGGCGGCGAGAACTACTTCTGGACGGAATACCTGCTCAAGGAAGAGAAGTCGGAGGCCTACCACTGGCTCGCGGAGTCGAACGGCCACTACACGCTCCTCGAACCCGTGCCCGCGGGGGAAGTGAGCGACGGAACGAAGGTCGCGTCCTTCCGGGGCAAAACCTATCGCATCTTCTCGCGCAATCAGGCGCGCGTCGCGGCGGTGCTCGGTGAGTTCTACTGGACCGTCAGGACCGGCGAGGCGACCGAGGCAACGGACTACGTCAGCCCGCCGCGCATGCTCTCCCGGGAGAGAGCAAAGAAGGAAATCGCCTGGACCGAAGGCGCGTACGTCCCGCCCGCGGAGATCGCGGCCGCCTTCGCGCTCCCGGAGCCGCTTCCGGCGCCCGAGGGCGTGGGGGCCTGCCAGCCCTGGCCCCACGCGGAGACCGCCCGGCTCTGGTGGAAGACCGCCTGGTTCCTTGCCCTCGCGTCGATCGTCGTCTACTTCCTCGCCCGCCTCATCGCGCCCCATGCCGTCGTCTACGACCAGACGTTCGACCTCGTGGATTCCGCGCTCGGAATCTACGCGGTGCGCGGGGGCAGGACCTCGACGTCGGCCGACTGGTCACAGCAGGACGCGGGTCCCACGCAGGGCGCGAGCGCCGCCGCCGCCCGGGTGGCCGCCGACGACCGGCTCGCGGCCGCGCGCGCGATCGTGTCGGAGCCATTCGAGACGAAGCGCGGCGCGAATCTCGCCGTGGATCTCTGGGCGCCGACGGACAACAACTGGGTCGAGGTCGGCTTCAACCTGATTTCCGAGGCGTCCGGCGAAGTCCGCTCCTTCGCCATGATTTCCGACCGCTACGCGGGCGTCGACGGCGGCGAGAGCTGGAGCGAGGGCAGCCAGAACCGGCGCCTCTACGTGCCGCGCATTCCGGCCGGCAAGTGGATCCTGAGGCTGGATCCCGAGACGGAAGCGGGCAAGGCGCCGCCCTCGTTCCGCGTGAGGCTCACGAGCGGCGTGCCGCACGTCTCGCATCTCGTCTGGGTCCTCCTGCTGCTCTTCGTGATTCCGACGCTGCGCAGCTTCTCGAAGCTCACGTTCGAGGGGCGGCGCTGGGCCGACAGCGACTTCACGAGCGCGGGCGCCGATCGCGACGACGAGGGGGACGACGAATGAGGGAGGCCGGATGAATCCGATGAGACGTTTCTTTCAGGTTTTCGGCGGCGCGCTCCTCCTCACGTACAGCCTCGCGGCGTTCTCGGGGTGGGAGATGGCCGGCAACACGAAACGCAACACGCTGCCTCCGGGAGCCCGCAACGCGGGCGGCTACCGGACGTGGCACTTCTGGAGCGGAGGCAAGTGATGAACTGGTGGCAGCTACACGGGCATCAGGTGACGTCGACGATCGTGTTCTCGGTCCTGGGAATGGTGCTCATGGGCCTCTTCTTCGCGATCCTGCCGCGGATTCTCCCCTTCTCGCTGAAGAAGGAGATGGAGGAAGACCAGAACGTCGCGCTCGCCATCGTGATCGGGTCGATCGTGATCGCCATGGCGCTCATCATCTCGGCTTCCGTCACGGGAGGCTGATCGGGTGGGCGACGGCGCGGACGGCGCGGGGCCCGAGCCCCGCGCGGCCCGGGCCCTGCGGCCGGGGCCGGTCTATCTCACGGTCCTCGCCATCGCGTCCTGCGGCCTCATCTACGAGCTCGTCGCCGGCGCTCTCGCGAGCTATCTGCTCGGCGACTCCGTCACGCAGTTCTCGCTCGTCATCGGCGTCTACCTCAGCTCCCTCGGCCTCGGCGCTTTCCTGTCGCGCTACGTCGTCCGAGGCGTGGCGCGGCGGTTCGTGGAGGCGGAGATCGCCGTCGCGTTCGTGGGCGGGCTCTCGGCGCCGCTTCTGTTCTTCGCGTTCTCCTCGCCCCGCTGGTTCCCACCCGTCTTCTACGGCATCGTCGTCGCGATAGGAACGCTCGTCGGCCTCGAGATCCCGCTTCTCATGCGCCTCCTCAAGGACACCGTCGTCTTCCGCGATCTCGTGGCTCAGGTGCTCACCTTCGACTACCTCGGCTCCCACGCCGCCTCGATCCTCTTTCCGCTTGTCCTCCTTCCCCGTCTCGGGCTCACGCGCACGTCGGTCCTCTTCGGCCTCCTGAACGTGGCCGTCGCGTTCTGGTCGATCCGCCTGTTTCGCGATCGGCTCGGGCCGCCGGGCGGCCTCTTCGCGCGGGCCGCAATCGTCACGGCGGTCCTCCTCGCGGCGTTCGTCGCCGCGGACAGTCTCACGGCCGTGGCCGAGGAGAGCCAGTACGCCGACGAGGTCGTCGTGGCCGAGTCCACGGCCTACCAGCGCATCGTCGTGACGCGCAACCGCGCGGGCTTCCAGCTCTTCCTGAACGGGCACCTGCAGTTCTCGTCCGTGGACGAATACCGCTACCACGAGGCCCTCGTCCACCCGGCCTTCGCCGCCGCGCCGCGCGCGCGGCGCGTGGCGGTGCTGGGTGGCGGCGACGGCCTCGCCGTGCGCGAAGTCCTGAAGCACCCCGAGGTCGAGAGCGTGACGCTGGTGGATCTCGACCCCGCCATGACGCGCCTCGCGACGAAGCATCCTCTTTTTCTCGCGCTGAACGGCGGCTCGCTCAGGTCCCCGAAGGTCCGTGTCGTCAACGAGGACGCGATGATCTGGATCGAGAAGGAGACCGGCCTCTTCGACGTCGTCCTCGTCGATTTTCCCGACCCGAGCAGCTACTCCATCGGCAAGCTCTATACGTCGCGGTTCTATTCCCTCGTGAAACGGAAGCTGGACCCCGAGGGCGTGCTCGCCGTCCAGTCGACGTCTCCCCTCTTCGCCCGCCGCAGCTTCTGGATCGTGGACGCGACGCTCCGCGCCGCCGGCTTCGCGACGCGCCCGTACCACATCGCGGTGCCGTCCTTCGGCGACTGGGGATTCGTCCTCGCGGCCGCCACGCTCCCCGACGTGAAGCCGCGTCTTCCGGGGGGCCTGCGCGCCCTTTCGACGGACCTCCTGCCGTCGCTCTTCGTCTTCGGCCCGGACGTGGCGCGCTTCGAGGATGCGCCCGTGAACCGCCTCAACGACCAGGTCCTCGTGAGGACGTACGAGGGAGAGTGGAAGCGCTTCGACTGAGCCGCCGCGACGCGATCGCGTCGCTCGTCGGCTTCCCCGCGCTTTCCGCCCTCGCCGCGGCCCTCACGGCCTGCGGAAAGACGGAGTCCCGCGGCCTGCCCTTCGGCGGCAGCATCGTGGGGCCGGATGCCGCGCGCGGCCATCTCCTGAGGTCCGCCGATCTCCTGTCGCGCTCCGCCGTCCGGACTGAGCGCGTCGGCACGGCCATCGTGGGCGCAGGAGTATCGGGGCTCTCTGCGGCCTGGCGACTCGCGAAGGCGGGCGACCGGGACTTCCGCGTCTACGACCTCGAGGACGCAGCCGGCGGCACCGCCTTCGCGGGCGCGAACGCCGTGTCGGCCTTTCCCTGGGGCGCGCACTACGTGCCCGTCCCCGTCTCGCCGAACCGCGCCCTCGAGGCCCTCCTCGAAGAAGCCGGCGCCCTCGTCTCGCGCGACGCGAGCGGCGCTCCGGAGTG
>JAMQPJ010000530.1 GCA_023717585.1 Thermoanaerobaculia bacterium | reverse complement strand
GAAGCTCTACGACGTGCCCCAGGCCGTCGCGCTCGTGAAGTCGGGGGCGTTCGCCAAGTTCAACGAAACCGTCGAGATCGCGCTGCGGCTCGGCGTGGACCCGAAGCACGCCGACCAGATGGTGCGCGGCACGGTCGTGCTTCCGCACGGCCTCGGGAAAACCACGCGCGTGGCTGTCGTGGCGTCGGGGGAGAAGATCAAGGAGGCCGAGGAAGCCGGCGCCGACGTCGTCGGCGGAGACGACCTCGTCCAGAAGATCACGGGGGGCTACCTCGATTTCGAGGCGCTCGTCGCGACGCCCGACATGATGAAGTCGCTCGGCCGGCTCGGAAAGGTGCTCGGGCCCAAGGGCCTGATGCCGAACCCGAAGGCCGGAACCGTCACCTTCGACGTCGGCAAGGCCGTCAGGGAGCTGAAGGCGGGCAAGATCGAGTTCCGCGTCGACAAGACGGCCATCATCCACGTCCCGGTCGGCAAGGTCTCGTTCGGCGAGCAGCAGCTCGTCGAGAACACCGAGGCCCTGCTCGCCGCGGTCCAGCGCGCCAAGCCGTCCTCGGCCAAGGGCAAGTACCTCAGGTCCGTGACGCTCTCCTCGACGATGGGCCCCGGCGTGCCGGTGGATCCCGCCGCGCTGGAGAAGGCCCACGGGAGGACCGCATGAACCGCGACGAAAAGACCGCGATGATCCAGGAGCTGTCGGACACGGTGGCGAAGGCGCCCCACGCCTTCCTCATCGACTACACCGGCATCACCGTCCCGGCGGTCACCGACCTCCGCCGGCAGATCCGCGGCACGAAGTCGGAATACCTGGTCGTCAAGAACACGCTCGCGCTTCGCGCCATCAAGGGGAAGCCCATCGAGGCGCTTGCGGAGCATTTCACCGGCATGACCGCGATCGCCTACAGCCAGACGGATGTCGTCGCGCTGGCGAAGGTGATCCACACGTTCGGGAAGACGAACCCGCACGTGAAGGTCAAGGCGGCCCTGCTCGACGGGAAGGCGGTCCCCGCTTCCTCGCTCGAGGCGCTCGCCACGATGCCGTCCCGTTCGGAGCTCATCGCCAGGCTGCTCGGCCTGATGCAGTCGCCGGTCCGGCGCCTCGTCACCGTCCTCTCGGCCCCCCACCGCAACGTCGCGGCCACGCTCGCGGCGATCACCAGGCAAAAAGAACAGACGGCCTAAGGCCTGAAGTAAACAGGAGAAGACACCATGGCTCTCAGCGTCGAAAACTTCGTCAAGGAAATCGAGTCGATGTCGGTCCTCGAGCTGAACACCCTCGTGAAGGCGCTCGAGGAGAAGTTCGGGGTCTCGGCGGCCATGATGGCCGCCCCGGCCGCCGCCGCCGCGGGCGCCGCCCCGGCCGCCGCCGCCGAGGAGCAGACCGAGTTCACGGTCGTCCTCAAGGAAGCCGGATCGAACAAGATCAACGTCATCAAGGCCGTCCGAGAGGTCAACGGCTCGCTCGGCCTCAAGGAAGCGAAGGACCTCGTCGAGAATCTCGGTACGGTCAAGGAGGGCATCTCGAAGGACGAGGCCGCCTCGATCAAGAAGAAGTTCGAGGACGCGGGAGCGAAGGTAGAAGTCAAGTAACCCTCCCCAATCCTTCGTTCTTCGCCGCCCCATCGCGCGCCTCATTCCCCGGCTTGCGCGCGGCCACGAGAGGGACCTGACCCAATGAACCCACGCACCTTCGCACCCGGCGCGAAAGAGCGCTCGACCTTCGGCAAGATCCGTTCTTTCCTGCCCCTTCCGAACCTCATCGACGTCCAGCGCAAGTCCTACGAGGACTTCCTCCAGATGGACCTCCTGCCGGAGGAACGGCAGGACGTCGGTCTGCAGGCGGTCTTCAAGAGCGTCTTCCCGTTCAGCGACTTCCGCGAGACCTGCGCCCTGGAGTTCGT
>JAMQPJ010000529.1 GCA_023717585.1 Thermoanaerobaculia bacterium | reverse complement strand
AGCGGCTCATCGTCTTTCGCGTCCTCAAGCAGTTCGGCATGAAACCCTCGGACATCAGGATCGTCGAGATGGCCCCTCCGGACGTCACGGGCGCGCTCGCAGCAGGCGCCATCGACGCCTTCTCCATGGGCGAGCCGTTCCCCTCGCAGGCCGAGATCGGCGGCTACGGCCGCGTCTTGTTCCACGCGCGAGAGTACTGGCCCGACTACATGTCGTGCGTGCTCGTCGTCCGCGAGGACGTCATCGCGTCCCGTCCGCGGGCGGTCCAGACGCTCGTCGACGGCGTCGCGCGGTCGGGCCTCTGGCTGGAGGAAGGAAAGCCCCACCGCGACCACGCGGCGGACTTCGTCGGCCGCTTCTACTACAACCAGGACCCGAAGATCCTGCGCTGGGCCCTCACGAACCCGCTCGACCGCGTCATGTACACGCCGCTCTCCCCGCGGAAGAGAGACTTCGACCTCGTCCGCGACCTCATGATCGAGACTGGCATCCTCGACCGCCCGATCGAGTTCGAGGAGTACGTCGACACGCGCTTCGCCGAAGGCGCGAAAGAGCAGGTCGCCTGGCGGTACGAGGCCGGAGGGAGCGAGGCGCGCTGAGCGGGCCCGGGTGCTCTACTTGTTCCCGGACAGGTCCGCGTACACGATCGACACCCAGGAATCCGGCTTCATGAAGCCCTTGCCCCATTTTTCGTCGAGCGTGGCCGTCGGCTTCGCGGCCTTGACCTCGTCGAGCGTCTTGCCCGCCTTCACGAGCGGAGCGACCGCGTCGCGGGAGGCCGCGAGCATGTCGCGGAATGCCTTGAGATCGGCCTTGTTCGCGGAAGGCCCGTGACCCGGAATGAGCCTCGTCGAAGCGTCCCCCATGGAGAGACCGCGCTCGCACGCGCCGATCGTCCCGGCGATCGAGCCGCCGGTCGACAGGTCCACGAACGGATACATGCCGTTGAAGAACGTGTCCCCCATGTGGAGCACGTTCGCCTTCCGGAAATAGACGATGGCGTCGCCGTCCGTGTGCGCGGGCGGTACGTGGAAGGCGTCCACGTCGTCGCCGTTCAGGTGGAAAGAGACGGAATCCACGAACGTGACGAGCGGCAGAGCGATGGCCGGCGACGGCGGCACCTTCGAGTTGAAGGCCTTGATGAACTGCTCGGAGGACATGCGCTTCCTCACGTTGTCGTGGGCCACGATCACGACGCCGGTCTTTCCGAGGTTCTCGTTGCCGCCCACGTGGTCGCCGTGCCAGTGCGTGTTGAGGACGAAGCGCACGGGCTTGTCCGATATCGTCGCGATCGCGGCCTTGATCTTGTCCGTCAGGGGGGCGTACTGGCTGTCGATCAGAAAAACGCCGTCCGCGCCGGCCGAGACCCCGATGTTGCCGCCGGCGCCGGTGAGCATGAAGACACCGTCGGCCAGCTTCTCGGTCTTGACCTCGACCTTGCTGAAGTCCTGCTGGGCGAAGGCGGGGAGGGACGCGCAGGCGGCGAAGGCGGCGGCGAGAACGAGTTTGTTTCTCATGGGATGATTCTATGCGAAACCGGGGCTTGCTCGGCCCGGT
>JAMQPJ010000527.1 GCA_023717585.1 Thermoanaerobaculia bacterium | reverse complement strand
CAAGCCGGGCGCCTCGCCTCCGAGGCGCGACACGCGGCGCCCGGCCCCGGTGCCCGAAGCGGCCGAGCAGCCGCTCGAGGCGCTCGACCTCGGGGTCGGGCGGGCCGCTTTTGTCCCAGAGGTAGGGGTTCTGGTTCTCGTCCCTGTCATCCATGGGTCTGGCTCCTCCGCAAAGACTGACGCAGGAGCGCCATCCCGCGGTGCAGGTTCACGCGCACCGAGCCGGACGTGAGGCCGGTGCGCAAGGCGATCTCGGGACCGGTGAGGCCTTCCACGAGGCGCAGGACGAGCGGTTCACGGTAGGCCTCCGGGAGGGTCCGGATGGCGTCGAGGGCTTCGGCCGCTTCAGCGTCGTCGCTGTCCGGAATGGCGACGTCTTCGGGAAGTTCGACATGGATGGGCTCGCGCCGCATGTGATCCACCGCGCGGTTGCGCGCGATCATCGCGAGCCAGTTCGCGAAAGCGCCGGCCTCGCGCAGCGTGTGGAGCCGCCGGTGGACGGTCAGGAAAACGTCCTGCACGAGATCCTCGGCCTCCCGCCTCGGGACGCGCGCGAGCAGAATTCCGTGCACCATCCGGGCGTACCGGGCGTAGAGGCGCTCGAAGGCGCCGGGCCTGCCTTCGCGGACGTCCTCGACGAGGAGGACATCCTCGGCGCCTTGCCCCGCGTCTCGCTCACTCACGGGCCGACGCTCTTCGATTCCAACCAGCAGGTCAAGCGCGAGGTCCATCTCTGGTCAGTAAGACGCCGGAAGACGGCCCTCTGTTAACAACGTCGCCGTTCGCCTCGGCAACCGCCGGACCCAAGGTGACAGCGACTGACCGACCGCGTACGCGGACAATAATGTGAACCGATGGCTCTTCCAACGCTGCCTTCTTCACCGCCGCCCGGAACGGTGAAGGACCTCGTCTGCGGCATGAACGTCGACCCGGTCAGGACGAAGCACTCGACCGCTCACGAGGGCAAAAACTACTTCTTCTGCAGCGCAGGCTGCCTCGAAAAGTTCCGGCGGGAGCCCCGGAAGTATCTCGCTGCGAGCTCCGCCGGCGCCTACGAGCCGATGGCGCCGTCGGCCCCCGCAGCGCCCGCCGGCGCCGCAGTCGAGCACACGTGCCCGATGCACCCCGAGATCGTCCGGCCCGGCCCAGGTTCCTGCCCGATCTGCGGCATGGCGCTCGAGCCTCGAACGATCTCGGCGGAAGAGCCGCCGAATCCCGAGCTCGTCGACATGAAGCGCCGGCTTCGAGTTGCCGCCGTTCTCACCGCGCCTCTGCTCTTCCTCGAAATGGGAGCGATGGTGGCTCCGAGTCTCTCGACGGCCATCTCGCCGAGCGCGGGCCTTCTCGCGCAAATGCTCCTCGCGACACCCGTCGTTCTCTGGTGCGGGAAGCCGTTCTTCGAGAGGGGATGGGCGTCGGTGAGGACGCGCAACCTCAACATGTTCACGTTGATCGCGCTGGGGACGGGCGCCGCTTACCTTTATAGCGCAGCGCGAACCTTCGCGTTCTTCATTCCTTTTCTGAGCAAATCTTCTACGGTCTCTTCGTCCCATTCCCCAACCCACGACGTGTATTTCGAAGCAGCGGCCGTCATCACGACCCTCGTGCTCGTCGGGCAGGTCCTGGAGCTCGTCGCGCGCAACCGCACCGGCGGCGCGATACGGGCGCTCCTCGGCCTCGCGCCGAAGACGGCGCGGCTCGTCGGCGTGGGCGGCGACGAGGACGTGCCGATCGAGCGGCTGAAGAGAGGAGACCGGGTCCGCGTGCGGCCGGGCGAGCGCGTTCCCGTCGACGGCCGCGTGGTGGACGGAACGAGCGCGGTCGACGAATCGATGCTCACGGGCGAGCCGGTTCCGGTCGCCAAGAAGCCGGGTGACGCCGTGACGGGCGCGACGATGAACGGAAACGGAGCGCTCGTCATCGAAGCCCTGAAGGTGGGCGGCGACACCGTCCTCGCGCAGATCGTGCGGATGGTGTCCGAGGCGCAGCGGAGCCGGGCGCCGATCCAGCGTCTCGCGGACAAGGTCGCCGCCGTCTTCGTGCCCGCCGTGATTCTCGTCGCGGCGGCAACCTTCGCGGTCTGGGCGCTCGTCGGGCCCGAGCCGCGCCTGGTCCACGCGCTCGT
>JAMQPJ010000513.1 GCA_023717585.1 Thermoanaerobaculia bacterium | reverse complement strand
CCTGCGTGAAGATGGCCGAGGAAAGGCCGTACTCCGATTCGTTCGCGACGTCGATGGCCTCTTCCAAAGAGCCGATCGGCACGACGACCGTCACGGCGCCGAAGATCTCCTCGCGTGCGATCCGCATCTTCCGGTTGCCGTCTCCGAAGACGGTCGGCGCGACGAACCAGCCCTTGTCGTGGCCCTTCCCCGTCAGGCGCTTGCCGCCCGCGACGACCTTCGCGCCCTCGTCCTTGCCGATCGAAATGTAGTCGAGGACGGTGTCGAGCTGGCTCTCGTTGATGGAGGGCCCCATCTCGTTCCTTTCGTCGAGCCCGTTGCCGACCCTGAGAGCGTCCGCGCGCTCGGCGACCATCGCCGTGAACTTCCGGACGACCTTCTTGTGGACGAGGAGTCGCGAGGACGCCGTGCAGCGCTGGCCGCTCGTCCCGAAGGCGCCCCAGATCGACCCATCCACCGCGAGCTCGAGGTTCGCGTCGTCCAGCACGATGATCGGGTTCTTGCCGCCCATCTCGAGGTGGACGTGCTTGAAGGAGGGGGCGCAGGCCTCGTTGATCGTCTGCCCTACCGACGTCGAGCCCGTGAACGACACGACCTTGACGCGCGGATCCTTGAGGAGGGGCATTCCCACCTTCGACCCGCTGCCGGAGACCATGTTGAAGACGCCTGGCGGAAGGCCGGCGTCCTCGAGGGCACGCGCGAAGTTCACGACCGAGAGCGGCGTGTCCGTGGCGGGTTTGATGACGACGGTGTTTCCGCACACGAGGGCGGCCGTCGCCTTCCAGGCCGGAATCGCCATCGGGAAGTTCCAGGGCGTGATGAACGCGCAGACGCCGATGGGCGACCGCACCGACATCGCGAACTTGTTCGGCAGCTCCGACGGGGTCGTCTGCCCGTGCAGGCGCCGACCCTCGCCGCCCATCAGGAAAGCCATGTCGATGGCTTCCTGGACGTCTCCGCGGGCCTCCTTGAGGACCTTCCCCATCTCGCGCGTCATGTCGCGGGCATACCGCTCCTTGCGGTCGCGCAGGATCTCGCCCAGGCGATAGAGAATCTCGCCGCGCTGCGGGCCCGGCACGAGGCGCCAGGACTTGTACGCCTCGGCCGCGACGTCGACGGCCTCCTTCGCGTCGCGCTCGTCCGAGTCGGCGAAGCGACCGATCAGATCGGTGACGTCCGCGGGGTTGCGGTTTTCGAAGGTTCGGCCGGAGCGGGCGGGGACCCATCTCCCGGCGATCCAGTTTCCGTGAACGGGTGCGGAGACCGACGAAGCCATGTGATGCGTTCCTTTCGCACGGGTGTCAGCGCGGCGGCGGGGTTTCGGCTCGGCTGCTCATGTCGATTCGCCCCGTGAATCGGGCCCCCTCGCCGATGACGATGCGGGGAGCGTGGATGTTGCCTTCGAGAGAGCCGGTGGGAAGGAGCTCGACGCGTTCGGCGGCGCTCACGTTCCCGACGACGCGTCCGGCGATGGTCACGGTGCCGGCGGTCACCTCCGCCAGGACGACGCCACGGAGGCCGACCCGGAAGGCCTTCGAGACCTCGACACGGCCCTCGACGTGGCCCTCCACGAGGACGTCTTCGTCCCCCTGAAGCTCTCCCAGGATGCGGATCCGTGAGCCGATGAAGGAGGACCCTGGAGCGGGCTCTCCGAAGCCCTCGGGAGCAGGACTGCCCCTCTTTCCGAAGATCGCCATCGCGCGGCTGGAGTCTAACCGGGGGCAGATGAAGCCGCCAGCCCGCCGGAGCCGCTCGATCAGTAGTCTTCGTGGATCTTCACGTCCTTCGTCTCGCGGAGGAACAGTCCTCCGATGACGACCGTGAGGGCCGCGACGATGATCGGATACCAGAGCCCTCGGTAGATGTTGCCTGACGCGGCGACCCAGGCCGTCGCGACGAGCGGAAGCATGCCGCCGAACCAGCCGTTCCCGATGTGATACGGAAGCGAGATCGAGGTGTACCGGATCCTCGCAGGGAAGAGCTCCACGAGGAACGCCGCGATCGGCCCGTACACCATCGTCACGTAGAGGACCATGACGAAGAGGATGAGGAGCGTCATTCCCCAGTTCATCTCATCCTTCGAGAAACTGGCGGGATAGCCGGTCGCCTTCAAGGCCGCCACGAGCTTCGCCTCGTCGTGGCCCGTGATCTCGATGCTGCCGATCCTCGTGACGACGTCCGTGGCGCCCTCGGCCGGCTGGGTCGTGAAGGAGAGGCCGGATTTCGTCAGGAAGTCCCTCGACTTGTCGCAGGCGCTGAACTTCGTGAAAGGGGTCACGAAGACGTGCATGCTGCAATCGGAGGCGGAAACCGAGATCGGCGTCGACTCTGCGTATCTCTCGAGGCCCGGGTTCACATAGTGCGTCAGGCCCTTGAAGAGCGGAAAATACGTCAGCGCCGCGATGAGGCAGCCGAACAGGATGATCTTCAGCCGGCCGACGCGGTCGGAAAGCCAGCCGAAGAAGACGAAGAACGGCGCCCCGAGCAGAAGAGAGCACGCGATGAGCGTGTAGGCGGTCTTCCAGTCCATCTTCAGCGTGATCGTGAGGAAGAAGAGCGCGTAGAACTGGCCCGTGTACCAGACGACGCCCTGGCCCGCAGTGGCGCCGAAGAGCGCGAGGGCGGCGTACTTGTTGTTCGGATACCTGAAGAAGCTGTCCTTGACGGGCGACCGGGAGCCCCTCCCCCGCTCCTTCATGCGCTGGAAGACCGGCGACTCCCCTAATCGGACCCGGATATAGAGAGAAATCACGAGAAGGAAGAGAGAGAGGATGAACGGAATGCGCCAGCCCCAGTTCGAGAAACTCGCGGGGCTCATCACCGTGCGGCAGGCGCCGATGACGGCGAGGGAAAGAAAAAAGCCGACCGTCGCGGTCGTCTGGATCCAGCCCGTCGCGTAGCCGCGCTTCTCGTCGGCCGCGTGCTCGGCCACGTAGGTGGCCGCGCCGCCGTACTCGCCGCCGAGGGCGAGGCCCTGCGCGAGGCGAAGGAGGACGAGGAAGAAAGGTGCAAACCAGCCGACGGTCTCGAACGTGGGCAGAAAGCCGATGAGGGCCGTCGCGCCGCCCATGACGGAGATCGTCATGACGAACGTGTACTTTCGGCCGACGAGGTCGCCGATCCGGCCGAAGACGATGGCGCCGAACGGACGGACCAGGAATCCCGCAGCGTACGTGACGAACGCCGAGAGGAGGGCCGCCGTGGCATTGCCCTTCGGAAAGAAGAGATCCGCGAAGAACGGGGCCAGTGTCGCGTAGAGGTAGAAGTCGTACCACTCGAAGACGGTGCCGACCGACGACGCGGCGATGACGCGTCTTTCCTCAGCCGCCGAGATGGTCCGTTCGCCGGTCGCGGCGGGTGCCGCAGTACTCATCGATTCCCTCCGTGCCGTGGCCACCAGGCACTGCCGCCGCCGAGGATGGCGACCTCGAAAGGCGTCTCGATCGTCATTTCCGGTGAGTATAGTTGGTGGAGGCGAATTCACTGTCGAGCTGGAATCTTCCAGAACCGAGGAAAGCGAGGCCGGGGCATGTTGGTTCGGGACATCATGAAAAGTCCGGCGGTGGCCATCGGAGGGGACACCACGCTTCAGGACGCGTATGCAGCGATGCGGGAGAAAGGCATCCGGCATCTGCCGGTGCTCGACGAGGGCCGGCTCGTCGGTGTGATCACCGACCGTGACCTCCGGCTGGCGACCAGCGCGCTCTCGCCGTCGCCGTTCCCGCCGGGCAGCCTCGTCTCTGCGGTGATGTCCCGAGAGCCGGTGACGGCGGATGCCGCCGACGCGGTCGAGGACGCGGCGCGCATCATGCGCGAGCGGAAGATCGGATGCCTCCCGATCCTGGACGACGGGCGATTGATCGGCATCATCACGGGCCTGGATCTGCTGGACGCGCTGATCTCCATGACGGGAGTCTCCAAGCCCTCGGGTCGCCTGGAGGTGCGCTTGCCGGATCATCCCGGCGAGCTTGCCCGGCTCACCGGCTTTCTCAGCCGTCGAGACCTGAACGTTCACTCGGTTCTGACGTATCCCGAAGGCCCCGACTCCGTCCGAACGGTGCTGCGGATTGGCTCGATCGAGACCCGGTTGCTCGCGCACGACTTGCGCGGTGCCGGTTTCGAGGTCCTCTGGCCGCCGGAGAAACCGTGCCCTCGGTAATCTACGCGCCTGCCTACAGGACGTATTCGTTCGGCGACGAGCATCCGTTCAGCCCCAAGCGCGTCGACATGATGCTCGACCTGCTGGACGCTCTGGGGCACCGCGTGGAGACGGTCGAGCCGCAGCCCGCCACGCGGGAAGACATCCTCGACGTTCACGCGGACGGCTACGTGCGCCGCGTGGAGGAGCTGAGCGGGGGCGCAGAGGTCCCAGACTCCAAGGAGTACGGGCTGGGCACGCAGGACACGCCCGCATTCCCGGGCATGGATCAGGCGGCACGATGGCTCGTGGGCGGCACCCTGCACGGCGCGCACCTCATCTCCGAGCGGGGAGAAAAGCGTGTCCTTCAACTGGGAGGGGGACTGCATCACGCGCGGCGGAGCTTCGCCTCGGGTTTCTGCATCTACAACGACCTCGCGATCGCGATCAATCGCCTCACCGCGCGTGGCTTGAAGGTCGTGTACATCGACATCGACGTCCACCACGGCGACGGCGTCCAGGAAATCCTTTACGAAGACCAGCGCGTGATGACCGTGAGCCTCCACGAGTCGGGCCAATACCTCTTCCCCGGGACCGGTGCGATCCGCGAGCTCGGCTCCGGAGCCGGTCGCGGCCTGAAGCTCAATCTGCCGCTGGAGCCGTTCACCGAGGGACGGAGCTACCTCGAGGTATTCGAGCAGGTGCTCCCGGCCGCCTTGCGGCACTTTTGTCCCGATGTCCTCGTGGTCCAGGCGGGGACGGACGCGCATTTCGACGATCCGCTCGGCGATCTGATGCTGACGACCCGCGATTACGAGGCCCTCTTCCGCCGAATCCTCGAATGGGCGGATGCCCACACCGGGGGCCGGGTGCTGTTCACGCTGGGAGGCGGTTATTCGTTCCGGGCGGCGCCGCGCGTGTGGGCGATCCTCTATCTCCTGATGCACGACCTGCCCGTGGTCCGGGACCTTCCGGCTTCCTGGCGGAAGAAGTGGAACGGAGCGCTCGACCCCGAGATTCCCGAGACCTTTCACGATCCGGATTCGTCCCGCCCGGAGATTCCCAACCGCTACGAGATTTCACACCGCAACCGGCAGGTGGCCGAGCGGCTTCTCGATCTCGCGCGCCCATACTGGTTTCCGCAATAGGCGGAAACGCGCTTCCTGTCACGGGGCGCTAATTCGCGGGCACCGGCTGTCGCGCTTCGATCAGGAGCAGTCGGGTCCCTTCGGAGCGGGCGGTGTCCCGCCCCGACTGGATGGTGGCGAGGCGCGTCTCCCAAGGGGAGAGATCGAAGGGCGTTCCCTTCGGGGACGCC
>JAMQPJ010000497.1 GCA_023717585.1 Thermoanaerobaculia bacterium | reverse complement strand
GGCCGCTCGCGAGCCGCTGGCCCGGTTTTCTGACGATCTCGATCGTCGTCGCGCTCGTCTCCGTCCTCGGGGGGCTGCTCATCTCGGTCGCGCTCGACGTCGCGCCCGGCGCGGCGATCATCCTGCTGGGCGCCGCCCTGTTCGTCGGCGCGCTGGCGGTTGCCCGGGTCCGGCGCTCCTGAGCGGCCGGTTTATGCTTCCCGGCATGAGCACAGAGGCGCTGAAGAACAAACTCGTTCTCGTCCGCCACGGCGAGAGCACGTGGAACCTCGAGAACCGCTTCACGGGATGGGTGGACGTCGGCCTCTCCCCGAGAGGCGTCGAGGAGGGGCACGCGGCCGGACGACTGCTCGAGGCGGAGGGATTCCGCTTCGACCGCCTCTACACATCGCTCCTTTCCCGCGCGATCCTCACCGCGCAAATCGTCCTCGAGGAGCTCGACCAGCTCTGGATTCCCGTCGAGCGCTCGTGGCGCCTGAACGAGCGGCACTACGGAGCGCTCCAGGGCCTCAACAAGAAGGAGACGGCGCAGAAGTACGGCGACGAGCAGCTCTTCAAGTGGCGGCGCGGCTACGCGATCACGCCGCCGCCTCTCGACGCGCAGAACCCCGGCCATCCGCGCTTCGACCCGCGCTATGCGGGCCTCCCTCCCGAGATCCTCCCGTCCACGGAGAGCCTCGCGCTCGTCGTGGGCCGCTTCCTCCCGTACTGGTACGACGCGATCGTCCCGCGCCTCGCGCGCGGCGAGCAGGTGCTCGTCGCGGCGCACGGGAACAGCCTGCGCGCGCTCGTGAAGCATCTCGACGGCATCTCGGACGAGGACATCCCCGAGCTGAACATCCCGACGGGTATTCCGCTCGTCTACACGCTCGACGGGTCCTTCCGGAAAGTCGACAGCCTTTACCTCGGCGATCCGGAGGCCGCGAAGAAAGCCGCCGAGGCCGTCGCGAAGCAGGCGAAAGCCTAGCCGTGCGCCTACGTTGGACACTCAGAACATCGCGCCGACCCGCATCTTCCAGACGAACCGGTTCCCGGCGTCCGTCAACCCCCAGCCGGCTCCCACGTTGAGGACGACGTCCGGCGAGAGGTGGATGTCGGCGCCCGGGTAGATCTGGTGCACCTGGTCGCCTCCCGAGAACGGGATCGCGCCGTAATACTCGATCGACAGGTCGAGAGCCTTCGAAGCCTCGTACGCGAAGCGCGCTCCAGGCTCGAAATCCCACGCGCCCCTGCCGGGGCCGGAGAGCGCGGTTCCGACCACGGGGTTGACGTCGAGCTGCCAGGCACCGAACTTCTTCTCGAAGATCGGCCGGATCTCGAGCGTCGTCCCGTTCTCCTCGAAGACCTTCGTGGGGAAGCCGATCTCGATGCTGAGCGAGACCCCGACCGGCCAGGCCCACTCCTTCGGGACCATGACGCGCGGCCGGATCCGGGCGCCCGCGCACTGGAATGAGCCGCCCGTGTACGAGCCGAGCAGGACGTACCCCGCGAGCTCGAAACTGTCCGTGATCCCGCGCGTGAGCTCGAACGTCGTGTGGAACTGGCCCTCCGTGGGAGCCATCGGCCCTTCGTACGCGGTCGTCCCTTTCGAAACGTAGTTCAGGTGCGTTTCGAGGTTCCACCTGCCCTTCGAAACGGTCTCGTACTCGTAAACCTGGACCTCGAACGGGTCCTGAGCCCCGAGCGGAAGGGAGGCGCAGAGAAGCGGCAGGAAGAGGGCAAGAAGACGGATGCGGTTCATGCGCGCTAATGTACCCCGTGCCCGGATACCTTTGAGGGGCCAATGGTTGCCGCCGGCCGACGAGTTCTGATAAGATCATCGGCTCTGGGTCGAAGGAGTTCGAGATGTCCGGAATCTGCCAGGTCACGGGAAGGCGCGCGGTGACGGGAAACAAGGTCTCCCGCGCGAACAACAAGACGAAGCGGCTTTTCAAGCCGAATATCCGCTCGCAGCGGTTCTGGCTGGCCAGCGAGAAACGCTGGGTGCGGCTACGCGTTTCGACGGCCGCGATGCGGACGATCGACAAGAACGGCATCGACGCCGTCGTCGCCGGCATGCGCCGCGAAGGGAAAAGGGTCTAGCCCATGCGCGAGAAGGTGAAGCTCGTCTCGACCGCGGGCACGGGGTACTTCTACACGATCACGAAGAACAAGAAGCTCCATCAGGACAAGATGGAAGTGAAGAAGTACGACCCCAAGATCCGGAAGCACGTCGCGTTCAAGGAATCGAAGATCTAGGCTTCGGACGAAGACGAAGATT
>JAMQPJ010000414.1 GCA_023717585.1 Thermoanaerobaculia bacterium | reverse complement strand
CCGTCAGAACGTCCGGCGTGTTCGTGACGCGGACGCCACGGCGGCGGCACGCCTCGAGGTCGATGTGATCCACGCCCACCGAGTGGCTCGCCACGAGCGCGAGGCGGGGCGCAGCCGCGAGGAGGTCCTCGGTGACGCGCTCGCGGGGCGTCGGGAGAAGAGCCCGCGCCGTCGCCAGGAGCGGCCACTCGGAAACCGGCAACCCTCCGACACCGACCGTGACGTCGTGTCCTGCGAGAATCTCCGCCGTGGAGGGCTCGACCAGGGGTCTCCCGACGAAGACCTTCATGGCGTCTTGAACGGGCGCACGAGAAGCCAGCCCGCGAAGAAGACGCCGCCCCCGGCGAAGAACATCCGCTCCTCGTAGGGGAGGTCGTTCCTCAGCAGTCCGATGGCGAGGCCCAGGCCCACGAGCACGAGGCCGACGAGCTGCAGACCTCGCCCCAAGGCGAATCTCACGGCAGCGCTCCAGGCGGCCTGACCTCCCGCGGGCGGGAGGTCACGCGCACGGAGACGAGACAGTCGTCCTGCTCGATGCGGTCGAGGACCTCCATCCCTTCGAGGACGCGTCCGAAGACCGTGTATCCGCCGTCGAGGTGCCGCTGCGCCGACAGCGCGACGAACCACTGCGACCCGCCCGTGTCCGGCCCCGAGAGCGCCATCCCAACACTCCCGCGGACGTAGCGCGCCGTGTTGATTTCGTCGCGAATCGCGTAGCCCGGCCCCCCGCTTCCGTCCCCCCGCGGGTCGCCGGTCTGGACGACGAAGTCGGGCACGACACGATGGATCGGGAGTCCGTCGAAGAAGCTCCTCGCGGCGAGCGCGCGAAAACTCTCGACCGTCATCGGGGCTTCCTCGGCGAGGAGCTCCATCCGAATCGCCCCTTTGGCCGTCACGATCTTCGCCTCGACCTCCGACTCGTTCGCGGCGCGCGAGAGGCGGTCGTAATCCTCCCGCGAAAGGCCTGTCGCGACCGGGATCGGCCGGAACGAATCGGGGGCCGCGCCGTACTTCTCGACGAGCAGCCGGCGCGCCTTCTCGCGAACGACCGCGTCGGCGTCGTCCGCGCGCGCCGCCACCCGTTCGCGCCCGCCCGACTTCCGCGCCGCCGCTGCGTCGAGAGCCGAAACGATGAAATCCGGCTCCTTCCCGGCGAACGCCTCTTCGTACGCCACGCCCCAGGCCCGCTGGAGCTCACGGCTGCCCTCGTCCACGAGGGGCGCCGATTCCTCGAGCGCCGTCGCGCGCACCGCCGGATCGCGGTCGATCAGGCCGGCCAACAGATACGCGGAACGCTTCGGAGAATTCTGCTTGGAAAGAGAAGACAGGGCCGCGGCGCGAATTCGCGCGGCCCGGTCGGAATGAAGCGCCTTCGCCACTTGCTCCTTCGCGGGGCTCTCCCCTTCCAGGAATTCCAGCGCTTCCGAGGCGCCCAGTCTCAGCTCGGGCGAATCGCTCGCGGATGCCGCATCCAGCCGCTTCTCCGCTGCTTCCGGCGCCCGCACCGCGTCGAGGCGCGTCAACGCGACGAGAGCGGTCTGCCCTCGCCACCCCTTTCGAAGCAGGTTCTCTTCGAGCGCCGCACGCGCCGCAGGCGAATCGGGCAGGACGCCGAGCAGGCGGAGGCCCGCGATCGCGACACCGGGGAGGGGATCATTTGCTCGGAAAAGAGCGACCTCCCGGGCGCTGCGAGTCAGGTCATCGTTCCGGGAAAGGAATATCTTCTTAGAAAGTGAATGCAGCGCGCCCAGGGCCTGCACGGCAATCGACACGTTCGGGCTCCGGGAGAGCGTGACGAGGTCCA
>JAMQPJ010000381.1 GCA_023717585.1 Thermoanaerobaculia bacterium | reverse complement strand
GTCAGCGCGAGGGCGAACGGGTACGGCGCGACCTCGGTATGCGTCCCCGTCGGCGTCAGGAGGCGGCCGTTCGGCAGCAGCATCTCGCCCGTCGGGAGCTTCCCGGGCACGAGGCGTTCGGCGGCCGGGGCGGAGGCGGCCAAAGCGAGGGTGACGAGGGCGGGCAGACGGACGATCCGGCGCATGGACCGAGACTAACCCGGACACGACGAATCCGGGGCCTTCCTCGCTCAGCGCGCTCGAGGCGCCGCGGCGCTTGCCACGGCGCGCGCGAGTTCGCGATCGCTCGGCCGCATCCTGTGCTCACGTTCCACGAAGCGCCAGGCCTCGCGCCCCTCGGGATCCAGGAGAATGAGCGAAGGGGGGAGCCGCGGAACCTTCCCTTCGCCCCCTCCCGCGGGCCGATTCAGCGTGCGGCCGCGCGGAGCCGAGAGAAACCGGTGGGTCAGGCGCACGCGCCGCTGCTTTTCGACCGCCGCCACGAGCGCGCGCGAATCTTCGGGCGGGTCCGGAGACACGACGAGAATCGCCACGCCCTTCAGCGCCTTCGCCTTCAGCCGTTCGAGCTGGAGCAACTGCTCCAGACACGCGGGTCACCAGGCGCCGCGCGTGAACGCGAGCAGGACGACCCGCCCCCGGTACTCGGCGAGCGTGACGGTCTTTCCTTCGGTGTCCGGAAGCGAGATCTCCGGCGCGGGCGGCCGGTCGACGGATGCCACGGCACCGCGCGCGAGGACGATCGCGATTACGGCCGCCAGGCGTTTCATCCGGGACGAAGCATGGGTTCCGCGCTCCTTCACCGGGCTCACCCGGCGCGGGCGGAGCCCGGAAGACCCGTGAGCCGCTGAAAACGAGGCTCGCTCCGGAGACTGTCGAAGTCCGGATCGATGCGGGCGCGCTCCGTCACGTAGATGCGGCGCATCGCGGCGGCCGCCTCGAGAACGTCGAGAGCCCTCCCGGGCTCCCCGAGGAGAGCCCAGGCGGTCGCGGCGTAATAGCGCGTGAACGGCTCGTCGGCGCCGATGCGGAGCCGTTCCTCGAAGGCCGCCACCGAGAGCCGCAGCGCCGCGCGCGCCTCGTCGGCATGCCCGAGAGCGAGATGCGCGCTCCCGATGCGCGCGTGCAGCTCGATGATGGCCCTGTCCTTCAGCGCGTGGTCCACGCGGCGCAGGAAGGAAAGCTCCTTCTCGTATTGCTCGAGGGCCTCGGCGGGACGGCCCTCCAGCGCGCGAATCTGTCCGAGCTTCATGTAGGCCCCGACGATCAGCACGCCCTCGCGCCCGGAAAGGCCCCTGTCCTGAAGCTCGAGGGCTTGACGCGCGGCGCGTTCGGCCCGCGGGAAGTCCCGGAGAAGAGCGGCGACGTGGGCGAGCTGCAGCGCGTACCAGCCCCCCTGGGGGTTCAGTTCGAGGGCGCGCTCGAAGGCGTCTGCCGCCTCGGCGAAGCGCCCCGTGCCGATGAAATGAGCGCGCGCGAGCGCACCGTAGGAGGCGCCGTCGCCCGGGTCGAGCTCGAGCGCCCGCCGGATCGCCTCGAGCCCCTGGTCCTCGCGGCCGAGATCGACCAGCGTGGATCCGAGCTCCTTCCAGGCGCGCGCGAGCCGCGGCTGAAGCGCGAGGCATTTCTCGAAGCTCGCCATCGCCTTCTCGAGGAGCTCCGGCATCGCGAGATAGGTGGCCTTCACGTCGTAGGCTTCGCCGAGGTGGAGCCACGCGCGGGCGTACGCGGGATCCAGCGCGACCGCGCGTTCGAAAAAGAGAATCGCCCGATCGACCGACTCGCGGCTCTCGGCTCTGAGGTTGATGAGACCCTTGGAGAACGCCTCGTAGGCGTCGAGGACGTGGGTTTCGTCCGTCACGGCCACCGGGGGATGCGACGCGAGCTGGAGCGCCGCCGTCAGCTCCGTGACGACGCGGTCCTGCAGCGCGAAGAGATCGCGGCGGCTGCCGTCGACTTTCACGGTCGTCACGACCTGGCCCGACTCCACGTCCGTCACGCGCGCCGTGATGCGCATGACATCTCCCACGCCCTGGAATCCGCCCGTCACGACGCGCTGCGCGCCCACCTCGCGGCCCAGCCTCGTCGCGAGCTCGGTCGCGCCGCGCGCCGCGTGCCCCGTGAGCCGCTTCTCGACCTCGCAGATGCGCTCGCAGCCGATCACCGTGAGACCCGGGATGCCCTTCAGGTCGGCGGTGACCGTCTCCATGATTCCGGTGCCCAGCCAGTTGTCCTCGGCGTTCTGGGTGATGTTCGTGAACACGAGGACCGCGATGACGTTCTCGCCTGGAACGGCGGGCGGGGCCCCCGCCACGCGGGAGGAGCCGCCCGCGTGAAGCGAAAGCTCCCGCGCGACGTCTCGCATCGTCCCTATGCGGCGCTCGCGATCCTTCGCGAGCATCTTCAGGACGACCGCCTCCAGCTCGCGCGGCACGGCGGCGTTGAGGCGGGTCAGGGACGGCGGCTCCGCGTGGAGGAGCGCGTCGATGATCCCGATCGTGTTCGTGCCCTCGAACGGCCGGCGGCCGGCGAGAAGCTCCCACAGCAGCACGCCCAGGGAAAACACGTCCGTGCGGGCGTCGACGTCGCGGCCGAGGGCCTGCTCTGGCGACATGTACGCCACGGTCCCGAGCAGCGAGCCCGGG
>JAMQPJ010000379.1 GCA_023717585.1 Thermoanaerobaculia bacterium | reverse complement strand
GACGCGCGCCGCAAGCAAAGACGGGATTCTTCGAAAGGAAGAAAAGACTGCGACGGACGCGGCGCGCGACTCGAGGCGGCCTTCGACGACCGCCGCGGGGAATCCCGCGAACGCCCGGGACGAGGCGAGCCGGCCGAACCGGTGCGCCGCCCGTTCCAGTTTCCCTTTCAAAGAAACCTTCAAATCCCTCTCTCCCCGGGCCAGCCGCTCCTCGAAGCGGTCCAGGCGCTCGACGACGATCTCCGCCGCCTGCGAAGGCGTGGCCGCGCGGACGTCGGCGGCGAGGTCGGTAAGCGTGACGTCCACCTCGTGCCCGACCGCCGAGACGATGGGCACGCGGGAGTCCGCGACGGCGCGGACGACGGCCTCTTCGTTGAAGGCCGCAAGATCTTCCTTCGAACCGCCGCCGCGCGCGAGGATCAGGACGTCCGCGGAGCCCGGCACACGGGAGAAAGCGCGTATGGCGCGGACGATCTCCGCCGGAGCCGCGGCGCCCTGCACGGACGCAGGATAGAGAGTCACGTGGGCGTTCGGAAACCGGGCATCCAGCACCTTGAGAATGTCGTGCAGGGCGGCGCCGTGCCGCGACGTGACGACTCCTATGCGCCGCGGCAGGAGCGGAAGCGGTCTCTTTTTCGCGACGTCGAACAGGCCTTCAGCCTGGAGCCGTGCCTTGAGCTGCTCGAAGGCGAGCTGCTGCGCGCCGATGCCGGACGGCAGCAGCTCACCGACGACGAGAGAGAGCTTGCCGGAAGGCGCGTACACATCCGGATACCCGCGTGCCAGGACGAGAAGTCCCTCTTCTGCTTCGAAAGAAAGACGGACGGCCGTACTCCGCCACATCACGCACGCGACTGCCGCTCGCTCATCCTTCAAGGAGAAATAAAGGTGGCCCGAGCCGGAGCGCTGCACGTTGCCGATCTCCCCCTTCACCCAGACATCCGGGATCCCGCCCCTGAGGATTCCCTTCAGCCGCTCGACAAGCTGCGAAGGCGTGATCGCCGTCGCCTCTTCACCCGCGTCGCCGAACGACATCTGCGTCTCGCCGACGCGGCGTGCGGCCGTGCGGCGGAGCGTGTACGGGCGTGCGGGAACTCTCGACGACATGAGGCGATTCTAGTCGTCGGCCGCCGGTCTGGCGCGCCCCACGAACGGAAGCGTCGCCACGACGAGCGTCGCCATGAGCACCTCGACGTCGCCGAAGTTGTACTCGAACATCCCCGCCGCGAAAACCGAGGCCATCGCGCCGATCGCGCCCAGCGTGACGCCCCGGAGCGGGGCACCGCGCGCCGAGGCGCGCACCTGGCGGAGCGCCGCCGCGAAAAAGGCGCCCACGAACCAGAGATAGGCGAGCAGCGAAGGAATCCCGGTCTCGGCGGCGATCATCACGACGTTGTTGTGGAGGTGACCCGGCCGGGGCTCCACCCAGCCGCTCACGCGGTAGGCGGGATACAGCGCCTTCACGCGTCCCGGGCCGACTCCGAAAAGCGGCCGCTCCCGGATCATCGTCGCACCGGCCTTCCACATGGCGACGCGGTCGTTCATCGTCACGTCCCTTGGATTCGTGGCCGACATGAGACGGTCGCGCACGGCGAGCGGCATGAGGACGAAGAACAGCACGACGACGAGCGGCGCGGCGAACGAGAGGCGCGGCCGAGCGGCGAGGAGCACCGCGAGAAGGCCGATCGCGAGGCCCAGGTAGGCGCC
>JAMQPJ010000354.1 GCA_023717585.1 Thermoanaerobaculia bacterium | reverse complement strand
GCGAACCTCCCGATCCTCTTCGTCGGCTGGGAGGGGGTCGGCCTCTGCTCGTACCTCCTCATCGGCTTCCACTGGAAAAAGACGTTTGCCGCGGACGCCGGCAAGAAGGCGTTCGTCGTCAACCGCATCGGAGACTTCGGTTTCGTCCTCGGCATCTTCGGGTGCTTCGCCCTCTTCGGCACGACGGACTTCGACCGGATGTTCGCGCTCGCCGCCGCCGACCCCGGCCGCTACGCCGCCGGCGGGCTCATGACGGCGGTATGCCTGTGTCTCTTCGTCGGCGCGTGCGGCAAGAGCGCGCAGATCCCGCTCTACGTCTGGCTTCCCGACGCGATGGCGGGCCCGACGCCGGTCTCCGCGCTCATCCACGCGGCGACGATGGTCACGGCGGGCGTCTACATGGTGGCGCGCTGCAACGTCTTCTACCGAATCTCGCACGAGTGGGCGCTCAAGACGCTCGGGGAGAGCGCGACCGTGTGGGGCCTCCTCACGCACGACGCGTCGTTCGTCGTAGCGGTCACCGGCGGCGCGACCGCGCTCCTCGCGGCCACGATGGGCCTCACCCAGACGGACATCAAGAAGGTCCTCGCGTACTCCACGGTCTCGCAGCTCGGGTACATGTTCCTCGGCTGCGGCGCGCTCGCGTTCTCTGCGGGAATATTCCACGTCTTCACGCACGCCTGGTTCAAGGCCTGCCTCTTCCTCGGCGCGGGCTCCGTGATCCACGCGCTGGGCGGCGAGCAGGACATGACGAAGATGGGAGGGCTCAGGAAGCTCATCCCCCACACGTTCCTCACAATGTTCGTCGCGACGCTCGCGATCGCGGGCGTCCCCGGACTCGCGGGGTTTTTCTCGAAGGACGCGATTCTTGCCGAGACGTGGGGCGCCGGCTACAAGGTCCTCTGGGTCCTCGCCGTCCTCACGGCGGGCCTCACGGCCTTCTACATGTTCCGGCTCATCAAGATGACGTTCTACGGGACGTTCCGCGGGACGCCCGAGCAGCTCCAGCACGTCCACGAGTCACCGGCCTCGATGACGGTGCCGCTCTATGTCCTCGCGGCGGGCGCGGTCGTCGTCGGCTTCCTCGGAATCCCGAAGTTCATCCTCGGCAAGGAAAACATTGTCGAGAGCTTCCTCGAGCCCGTCATCCTGAAGCTGCCGGCCGGCTGGCAGCCGCATCCGCATGAGATGACCCATGCGACCGAGTGGGGCCTCATGGGAACATCCGTGGCCATCGCCTTTCTAGGAATCTCTCTCGCCGTCTCGTTCTACTCCGGCGCTTACCCGTTCCGCATGCCCGAGAGGATCGCGTCTTCCCTCGGCGGCTTCTACCGCCTCGTGCGCGACAAGTACCGCGTGGACGAGCTCTACGAGGCGGTCTTCGTGAACGGTCTCATCAAGAAGGGCGGTCGATTCCTGTGGGAGATCGACGCCCGCGTCGTCGACCTCATTCCGAACGGGGCCGCCAGTCTCGCCCTGGGTTTCTCGCACGTGTCTTCGTGGTTCGACCGCACGTTTGTGGACGGCGCGGTGAACGGCGTCGGAAACATGTTCCAGGCGGCATTTCGCGGGATGCACCGCGCCCAGACCGGCCGTGCCCAGAACTATGCGCTGACGATGGCCGCCGGTATTTTTGGTTTCGTGTGTCTCTATCTCCTCCTGAAGTGAAGGACGGCGAATGAACGGACTCCCACTCCTGTCGCTCCTGATTTTCCTGCCGGTCGTCGGCACGCTGGTCGTGCTCTTCGTGCCGCGCGAGAAGCCTTCCGTGGTCCGGTGGGTCACGACGCTCTTCGCGGGCGCCGAGTTCCTCGTGTCGATTCCCCTCTGGACGTTCGCGGGCTTCCGCAAGTCCGGGGACTTCTTCTTCCGCGAGACTCACGAATGGATTCCGTCCCTCGGCGCCAAGTACTCCCTCGGCGTGGACGGCATCGCGGCTCTCCTGATTCTCCTCACGACGCTCCTCTCCTTCATCTCCGTCTATGCGTCGTTCTCGGCGATCACGAAGCGCGAAAAGGAGTACTACGTATTCCTCCTCCTCCTCGAGACCGGGATGGTGGGAGTCTTCTGTGCGCTCGACTTCTTCCTCTTCTACGTGTTCTGGGAGGTCATGCTCGTGCCGATGTACTTCCTCATCGGCATCTGGGGAGGACCGCGCAAGCTCTACGCCGCGATCAAGTTCTTCCTTTACACGCTCGCGGGCTCGGTCGTCATGCTGCTCGCGATCATCGCGCTCTACTTCTTCAACACCTCCGGTTTCCTGCGGTGGAAGGGCCTCGGGAATCCCGCGACGTTCGACGTCGTTCACTTCCAGACGATCGCCTCCTCGATTCCGCCGGACCTCCAGCTCTGGCTCTTCTGGGCGTTCTTCATCGGCTTCGCGATCAAGGTGCCGATGTTCCCGTTCCATACCTGGCTGCCCGACGCGCACGTCGAGGCTCCCACGGCGGGCTCGGTCATCCTCGCGGGCGTCCTCCTGAAAATGGGAACGTACGGATTCCTCCGGTTCTCGCTTCCGCTCTGCCCCGACGCCATCGCCTCGAGCGCGCGTTTCCTCGGGCTCACGACGGTCGGCTGGGTCGCCGCCCTCTCGATCGTCGGCATCATCTACGGCTCGATGGTCGCGATGGTCCAGAAGGACATGAAGAAGCTCGTCGCGTACTCCTCGGTCGCGCACCTCGGTTTCGTCATGCTCGGCTTCTTCGCGCTGAACAACGCCGGCATCCAGGGCGGGATCCTGCAGTCCATCAACCACGGGCTCTCGACGGGCGGCCTCTTCCTTCTCGTCGGGATCGTGTACGAGCGGACCCACACCCGCATGATCGCGGACTACGGCGGCCTCTCCGGCACCATGCCTGTCTACGCGATGCTCTTCATGGTCATCCTCCTCGCGTCGATCGGCCTGCCGCTCCTGAACGGATTCGTCGGCGAGTTCACGATTCTGACGGGCGTGTTCTTCGCCGACTGGCGATGGGCCGCATGGGCGAGCCTCGGCGTCATCCTCGGGGCGGCCTACATGCTCTGGCTCTACCAGCGCGTGTTCTTCGGCGAGTTGACGAACGAAAAGAACAAGGGCCTCGAGGACGTCAACCTCCGCGAGATTCTCACGCTCGCGCCGCTCATCGCGATGTGCTTCTGGATCGGCCTCTATCCGAAGCCGTTCTTCGAGATGACGGCCAAGTCGGCCGAGAAGATCGTGGCGGCCGTCTCGGCACCGAACGCGCGCCGCGCGGCCCAGGAAGCCGCCCCGCGCCTCGCGTCGACACCGCCGGCCGCGTCGCGACTGGCCGTGCCCACGGGCGCGACCGCCGCCGCCGCAGTCGTCACTGCACCGGAGGTCAAGTAGGCCGTGCCATTCCCCGCGGGCGACACGCTCCTGATCCTGCCCGAGCTCTTCCTGACGG
>JAMQPJ010000341.1 GCA_023717585.1 Thermoanaerobaculia bacterium | reverse complement strand
CCCGGGGAACGGTAGGATCGCGGCATGCCGCGCCTCCCCGGCCTCAGCCTCGCGGTGGAAGCCGGCCGTAAGTCCTTCCGACTGAGCGCTGAACCCCGGCACGCCCGGATACGTATCATTGGAGAGACCGAATAACCCGTTTTCGCCCCAAGGAGGTTCTTTCATGGGCCTGCTCGACAACATCAAACAGCAGATCGGCTCGCAGTTCATCGAGATCATCCAGTGGCTCGACGACACGAACGATTCGCTCGTGTACCGATTCCCCGTCTACAACCAGGAAATCAAGATGAACGCGCAGCTCACGGTTCGCGAGAACCAGGTGGCGCTGTTCATCAACGAGGGGAAGGCGGCCGACCTCTTCGTGCCGGGCCGGTACCAGCTCACGACGCAGAACCTGCCGATTCTGACCACGTTGCGCGGATGGAAGTACGGGTTCCAGTCGCCCTTCAAGGCCGAGATCTACTTCTTCAACACGCGCCTCTTCACGGACCTGAAGTGGGGCACGACGAACCCCGTCATGATGCGCGACGCGGAGTTCGGGATGATCCGCCTCCGCGCGTTCGGCATCTACGCGATGAAGATCGCCGACGCGAAGATGTTCTTCGAGAAGGTCGTCGGGACGCAGGGCCTCACGACGACGGACGAGATCACCGGCCAGCTCCGGTCGACGATCCTCTCGCGCCTGTCGGACGCGATCGCCGAGTCCAAGATCGCCGCGCTCGACCTCGCGTCGAAGTACGACGAGCTCTCCGGGAACGGCAAGGGGATCCTCGCGCCCGAGTTCTCGAGCTTCGGTCTCGAGCTCTCGAAGTTCTTCATCGAGAACATCTCGCTGCCCGAGGAAGTGGAGGCCGCGATCGACCAGCGCACGAAGCTGGGCGTCCTCGGCGACAAGATGGGCCAGTACACGCAGCTCCAGGCCGCGGACGCGATGAAGATCGCGGCGGCGAACCCCGGTGGCGCGGCAGGGGCCGGCATCGGCATCGGCGCGGGCATCGCGATGGGCGGAATGATGGGGGGCGCGCTGGGCTCCAGCATGGCGGGCGCCGGCGGCGCAGGCCCCATGGCGCCCCCGCCTCCCGCGGGTCCGGGCTTTTCCGCGCCGAAGTGGTCGCTCACCGTGGACGGCAAGACCTACGGGCCGTACTCGGACGATGCGCTGAAGGGGATGATGGCCTCCGGCCAGGTCGCGGGCGGAACGCACGCCTGGAAGCCTGGCGCCGCCGGGTGGGCGCCGCTCTCGACGTTCGAGGAGTTCGCGGGATCTTCGGCTCCGCCGATGCCTCCTCCGCCTCCGCCGCCCGCCCGCTGACGCGCCCTCCATGACCGGCACGAGCGTGCTCCCGGAAACTCCGGCGGCCCCGGTGAAGCTGCGGAAGTTCCCGTGCGCCGCGTGCGGAGCGGACGTCGTCTGGAATCCCGGTGCCGCGTCGCTGAAATGCCCGTACTGCGGCGCGACGAAGGACGTCCCGAAGGCTTCCGGGGAGGTGACGGAGCGCCCGATCGAAGAAGCGCTGAAGGGCGCGTCGGATCTCGGCTGGGGCATGGCGCGAAAAGCCGTCTCGTGCCGGGGCTGCGGCGCGACCACGACGTTCGACGCCGGGCTTGCCGCATCGCGTTGCGCGTTCTGCGGCGCGCCGGCGGTCGTCGAGGCCCCGCCGTCGACGACGATGGTCCGGCCGGAAGGCCTTCTCCCCTTCCGCGTGGATCGCAACGCGGCGACCGGAAAGTTCCGGCAGTGGCTCTCGTCGCTCTGGTTCCGGCCGGACGACCTCTCGCAGAAGTCCGCTCTCTCGGAGCTGAAGGGCGTCTACGTCCCGTTCTGGACGTTCGACGCCGCGACGCATTCGGCGTGGACGGCCGAGGCGGGCTTCGATTACCAGGTCGCGGTGCAGGTCGAGGAGAACGGACAGCTCCGCACGCATTACGAGACGCGGACGCGGTGGGAGCCGGCGGAGGGAGTCCTCGAACACTTCTTCGACGACGTGCCGGTGGCGGCGTCGAGCGGCCTGCCGCCCGATCTCGCGCGCGCGATCGAGCCGTTCCCGACGTCGGAGCTCCTCGCGTATGAGCCGTCGTACCTCTCGGGCTTCCTCGCCGAAGAGTACGCGGTCGGGCCGAAGGAGGCGCTCGCCTCCGCGCAGCGGCGCATGACCGAAGAGCTGTATGCGGCCTGCGGACGCGAAGTGCCCGGCGACCGCTTCCGCGGACTGGAAGTTCGCACGGCCTGGTCGGGCCTCGCGTGCAAGAACGGCCTCTTCCCCGTCTGGATCGCGGCGTACCAGTACGGAGAGAAACCCTATCGCTTCCTCGTGAACGGCGTTACCGGGAAGACGGACGGCCACGCGCCGTGGTCGTGGGTCAAGATCGGCCTCGCGATCGCCGCCGCCGTGCTCCTCTTCATCATCTTCTCGTCGATTGCCGGCTGAGGCGCGCGATTCCGGACGAAGCCCCGCGGCCGATCTGATAATTTGAGCTCATGGGTTCGATGAGCGAGGCGAGACCGCCCGGTTCGCGCCTCGCCCGCGCCGACTCCCGCCCGATCCTCGTGAGCGCCCTGGTCGTGGGATGGCTGCTTCTCTCCGGCTTCGGCGCCCTGCGCGCGATCGTCGTCCTCGGAAACCTGGCCGCGACATCGACGTTCGGAGACACCGACCCGCTCGCGCGAGCGGCCGCGGCGGCTCCGGATCTCGTCACCGACGAAACCCGGCAGCTCCTCGCCCAGCGACAGGAGCGGCGGTCGCTGGAGAGGAACCTGGCGGGCCCTCTCCTCCTCGTCGCGACGCTCGGAGTCGTTGGCGCCATCGGATTGCTGCGCCGCCGGCTCTGGTCGCGCGTCGT
Organism: Thermoanaerobaculia bacterium; assembly: GCA_023717585.1. Classification (GTDB taxonomy): domain Bacteria; phylum Acidobacteriota; class Thermoanaerobaculia; order UBA5066; family UBA5066; genus Fen-183. The sequence goes on along the minus strand of JAMQPJ010000341.1, from coordinate 2,477 downwards.
CCTCCTGTCCGTCGGCGTGCTCGCCATCGGCCTCTCGGCGTTCCACTCCACGCGGTCGATCGGGATCACGGCCGCTCCGGCCGCCGGCCTTGTGGAGTCCGACCCGGACGCCCGGAACGCTCTCGCCCTCGTCAGGTCGGCCGCCGCCATCGGCCTCGCGCTGCAGTCCATCCCGCTGATCCTCGCGATGAGCCTGCTTCGGCATCCGATCGTCCGCGACTACGTGAGCGTACCCGGGGCGCGCCGGCCGCGGTCCGGGCGAAGGCCCGACACTCTCCTGGTCGTCGCGGGAGCTGCCGTCCTGATCGCCGCCGGCGCCGTCACCTTTTCGCGGAACCGCGCAAAAACTCCGCCGCCGGAGAAGGGCGTTTCCGAGGCGCCGGCGCCCGAGCCGAGCGAGACATTCCGGTGGAGCGACCAGCCGATCGCCTTCTCGGCGCCAGCGGGGCCCTGGACACGCGAGCGTCATGCGGAGGGCGGCCGCAAGGGCGTTTCCTTCACCCGGTACCAGGCGCCCCCGAGCCGCATCATCGTGGCCGAGGCGTCTCTGGAAACGGCGCCGGCCACCGCAGACGAGATCCTTCCCCGGTTCCGGCTGACCAGGGAGCAGTTCCGTTCCGCCGACTCCGTCACCGTGGGCGAACCGGTGCGTGCGGTCGTCGCCGGCTACCCCGCATTCCAGACGGACTACTCGCTCCGGGAGCGGTCCATGCAGCACCGGGGCCGCGAGTTCTACACCGTCGTCGCGGGGCATGCGTTCGTGTTCACGTTTCTCGGCCGAGAGACGGACCTCCCCGTCCTCGAGAACCTCGTCGCGTCCGTCCGCTTCCCGGCCGGGGCAGACGGCGACGCCCCCCGAACGACGTTCGAGGACATCCCCCCCGACGAAAAGAGCGGGGGCGAAGTCACGGAGCTCCGCGTCGGGGAACAGCGCGTGACGGTTCGCGTCCCCCGGCAGTGGGAGCACATCGACTACGGGCAGCGCCAGGAGTTCCGGCACCGGGAAGCGAGAATTCTCCTCGTCGACGGGGGGCCGGTCGAGGCCGCGGGAACCGCGACGGAGATCGACGACAAGCGCGTCATCGAACGCGCCCTGCGTTTCTTCGACCACGACCCGCGGCGCTGGGAGGTCTCTTCGAAGACACGCATGCGGGTCGGTTCGCGGGAGGCCCTGGCTGTCGACACGTGGGAACCCCTGAGCCACGTGTTCCACAAACGCACGGTCCTCTTCGTCAACGCGGGGAGGCTCCTCGTGGCGGGGACCGCTCAGGGCACCGTCGAGGAAACGAAGGGTCCACTCGACGAGCTTGTCCGGTCGATCCGTTTCCCGGACTCGTGAACTACCGGTCCGGGCGCCGCGAGCGCAGGAGCATCCTCTGCGGCTGCGTCCGGACACGATCGCCCACCGTCCAGCCCGTTTCCGCGTCGAGCATCTGGAGGGTGCGCAGCTCTTCCCCTTCCAGCCGCCGCTCCACGGACCAGTTCTCCCCTGCGTCGACGGTGCGCCACACGAACGACCGGGCCTTGTCCGGGAGGAATCCCACGATCCACCCGGCGCGGTCCACGAACTGCACGGCGGTCAGGAAGGCCTCCCGGGTCCCGGCGCTCTGCAACGACCACGTGTCCCCGCCATCGGTCGTGTGCAGGATCGTCCCGTGCTCACCCACGACCCAGCCCTGCGCGGCGTCCACCCAGGTCATGCCGAAAAAGTACGGCAGATGGTCGGCCGCTTTCTCCGGCTGAGGTACGGGAACGCGCGCCCAGGTTTCACCGCCGTCGCGGGTTCGCCAGAGGTTGGCGTGCTGGCCCGCGAGCCAGCCGTTCCGCGAATCCACGAAATGAACGACGCGCCCTCCGACGTTCCCGCCCGCGGAGGAGCGCTCACCGAGTCTCGTCCAGGTCATGCCTCCGTCGTTCGTGTGGATGACGCCGCTCGTGCCCGCCGCCCAACCCTCGCGATCGTCGATGAAATGCAGGCCGAAGAGGTGGCTGCCGGCTCCCCGGACGTAGCGGACCGGTTGCCAGCTCGCGCCACCGTCGAACGTGAGGAGGATTCCCCGGTCCCCGGCGATGCAGGCGCGCAGCCGGTCGAAGGCGTGCACCGCGTTCAGCGAGGCCGAGATGCCGCCCGGCGCCAGGCCCGTGCGGTACCTCCACGTTCTCCCTCCGTCTTCCGTCCGGCCGACGATGCCGCCCGGAACGAACGGGCTCCCGCCCACGATCCACCCGACGTCGAGGTCCACGAAGTGAAGGCCGCTGAACACGGCGTCCGTCCCGATCCGGACTTCCTCCCAGCCTCCGGACCCCTGCTCGTCGATCCGTGCCTGACCCGGGCCCGGCGGTCCTTTGCGGCCGCAGCCCGCAGCCATCAGGGACAGGGTGATGCCCGCGACCGCGGGCCAGGCCGCCGGTCGACGGACCGCCCCACGATCGGCGGAGAGGAGCCACCGCCTCACCGATCGAGCATAGCTCCGACG
>JAMQPJ010000340.1 GCA_023717585.1 Thermoanaerobaculia bacterium | reverse complement strand
CATCAGAGCCATTTTCACCCTTCCCGGGAGATCCTTCTCTAGAATCGGTTGCGCTCATGCGTTTCCGCGTCGTCACGCCGATCGCCGTTCTCGCCCTTCTCCTGGCGGCATCCGCCCCCGGATTCGTACTCGTGCCGCCGGAGCGCCCCCTGGGCGTCGGGGACGTCGCGCCCGCCCTCGAAGTGGAGTCCTGGCTCCACGGGCCGCCGGTGAAGCTCTTCGCGCCGGGCACGGTCTACGTGATCGAGTTCTGGGCGACGTGGTGCGGGCCGTGCGTCGCGAACGTGCCACGCCTGAGCGAAATCGCGCGCGCGTACCGCGGCCGCGTGGAGGTCGTGGGCGCGACGAGCCCGGACCGGTGGGGCAATTCCCTCGAGGCCGTGCGGAAGTTCATCACCGCGAAAGGCGAGCGGATCGCGTACCACGTCGCGTGGCTGCCCGAGTCCGCGGGACCCACGGGCGACGTCGGAATTCACCGGAACCCCTGGTTCCGGCAGGCCGGCCTGGAGAACCTGCCGACGGCCTTCGTCGTGGACGGACGCGGGCGCATCGCCTGGATCGGTGATCCGCTCACCGTCGACGGTCCGCTCCGGCGAATCCTGGCGGGGGACTGGGATCTGGCCGCCGCGACCCGCCGCTGGGGGGATAGCCGCCGCGCCGAGGGGCAGCGCCGAAAGCTCGAGCAGCTGCTGACCTCGGGCGACGTGGCGGCCGCGCGGACCCTCGCGTTCCGGCTCGTGCGCCGCGAGGGCGGCGACGACCCTCGCCTCATGAGTCTCGTCGCGTCGGCGATCGCGGGCTCGCCCCTGAAGGCGGACCGCGCGCTTCTCGAGATCGCGTTCGAGGCCTCCGCCCGTTCGGTCTCCCTGACACAACGAAAATCGCCCGGAATGCTCGACGTGCTCGCCCGCGTGCAGTTCCTCCGGGGAGACGTGGCGGACGCGATCGAGTCGGAGGAGTCCGCCATCGCGCTTTCCGAGGGCGGAATGCAGGACGCGCAGAGGAAGAACCTCGCCGAGTTCCGCGCGGCTGCGCGCACGGCGAAAGAGCGCGCGCCCTGAAATAGCTCGTCGGCGTTTACCAGACCTCGCAGAGGTCCACGGCTTTTCGGACCATGGGAGTGTCGTCGGGACAGTGGAACGCCGACTGGAACTCCTTCATGTTCGACAGCGGGCCGTTCACGCGATATCGCGGCGGGGAGTGCTCGTTCGTGTTCACCAGGAGTCGCGCGAGCTCGGGCGTGTAAGCCTCGCACCACATGCGCCCCCAGCCGAGGAAGAAGCGCTGGTCGGGCGTGAAGCCGTCGATCGGCGCGCCGTCGCGACCCTGCCCCGTTTTCCTGAAGGCCGCCCATGCGATCTTCACGCCGCCGAGGTCCGCGATGTTCTCGCCGAGCGTGAGCTTGCCGTTGACGTTCAGGTCTTCGACCTTGAAATCCGAGAACTGTCTCTCCACGCAGCCGGCCCGCTTCTCGAACTGCTTCGTGGAGCGCTCCGTCCACCAGTCCTTGAGGTTTCCGCTCTTGTCGAACTGCCGGCCCTGGTCGTCGAAGCCGTGCGTGATCTCGTGGCCGATCACCCCGCCGATCGCCCCGAAGTTCAGGGCATCGTCCGCGGCGCGGTCGAAGAAGGGCGGCTGCAGGATGCCCGCGGGGAAGGTGATGTCGTTGAGCTGCGGGTTGTAGCCCGCGTTCACCGTCGGAACGCTGATTCCCCACTCCGTCCGGTCGAGGGGCTTTCCGATTTTCGCGAGGTCGCGCGCGACCTCGAAGCGCTGCGCGGCGCGCAGGTTCTCGAGCCAGCTTCCGCGCGTGATCTTCATCTGCGACATGTCGACCCACTTGTCGGGGTAGCCGATCTTCTTCGCGAAGGAGCCCAGCTTGGCCCGGGCCCGGCCGCGCGTTTCGTCGTCCATCCAGGGGACGCGCCTGAGATCCTCGTCCATGGCGTCCTCCAGCGCGACCACGAGCGCCTGCATGCGTTTCTTCCCGTCCGCTCCGAACGTCGCGTCGGCGTAGGGGCGCCCGAGGAGGTCGCGGAGGTTCGCGTCGGTCGAAGCGACGCACCTCTTCCAGCGCGGCTGGAGCGCGGTCGTGCCGACGAGGACCGTGCCGTTGAAGGCGAAGTCCTGGTTCACGAACGCCTTCGACAGGAACTTCGCGCTCGAGCGCAGGACGACCGCGTGAAGGTAGGTCTTCCAGTCGTCGAGCGGCGCCGAGACGACGGTGTCGCTCAGCGCCTTGAAGTAGCCCGGCGAGACGACGTTCAGGGACGCGAAGGGGGGCGTTCCGACGGCCGAGAAGGTGCCGGCCCACGGGACGGCGGGAGCGAGGTCCGCGAGGGCGGCGAGCGTCTTGCGGTTGTAGAGGCGCTCCGGATCGCGGCGCTCCAGCTTCGTCTGCATGGACTCCGCGAGCCGCGTCTCGAAGGCGAGGACGCGGCGCGCGGCATCGGCGGCAGGAGCGTCTTCGTTCCCCGAGAGGACGAACAGCTTCGCGAGGTGCTCGACGTACTGGGCGCGGATCTTCTTCGAGGCGTCGTCCTGCTTCGTGTAGTAGTCGCGTTCGGGCAGGCCGAGGCCGCCCTGGTCCACCTCGGCCGTGATCTCCGTCGCGTCGCGCGCGTCCTGCGTGGACGCGACGGAGAAGAGGGCCGGCACGCCCTCGCGCCGCAGCCGGCCCGCCTCCACGACGGCGTCGGCGGGTGACGCGAGCGCGGCGATGCGCTCGAGGAGCGGCCGGATCGGCGAGATGCCGTCCTTCTCCGCCCGCGCCTCGTCCATGCAGGACGCCCAGTAGTCCCCGATCGCGCGCCCGCCGGCGTCCGCAGCCGGATTCGCGGCGGCCTTCTCGAGGATGCCCCGGAGGACCGCCCGATTCTGTTCCTGGAGCTCGTTGAAGCGCCCCCACGACGGGTACTCCGGCGGGATGGGGTTGGCCTTCAGCCAGGTTCCGCACGTGTAGCGAAAGAAGTCCTGGCAGGGGTCGACGGCCTTGTCCAGATCGGCTGGCTTCAGGGACGGAACGGCTGATTTCGGTGGCGATGGCGCAGCCGTCGGGGACGGTTCCGCCAGGGCGCGAAGCGAGGCGAGAGGAGAGATGAGGAGTGCGACGGTGGCAAGGGCGGCGCGGCCGCGAATCGAGCTCACGTTCATGCCCGCACTTACGGGAAAACACCCGCGAGAGTTGCGGGACGCGATTCAGGCCGGGAGAGCGAGGTACGTCAACTCCCGGGCGCCTGCCGCGCCCGTGCCGCCTCGATGAGGGCCTCCATGTGGTCGAGATAGCGCCGGAGCGCCCGGCGCCCGGCCTCCGTGAGGCGGAACTCGGTTCGCGGCGTCCGGCCTTCGAACGTCTTCCGGCACGCCACGTAGCCCGCCTCTTCGAGGCGGCGCGCGTGAACCGAGAGGTTCCCGTCCGTCGTCCCGAGGAGCGCCTTGAGCTCGCCGAACGTGAGCGACGGACCCGCCGCGAGGGCGCTCACGATCCCGAGGCGGAGGCGTTCGTGGATCACGCGGTCGAGCGCCAGCGAGGAGGCGGGCGCTTTCTTCCCGGCCGGGCGCGGGACGCCGGCCGCGCGGCGGGCCGTGGCGCGGGTCCGTTCAGCGGCCACGATCGACCTCCATGGCGCCGTCAGCCGCCATGGCGTCTCGCGATGACGGCACCCGTCACGACGTGGCCGACGCCGAATCCGGCGCCGAGGAGGGCGTTCGCGGCGGGGAAGGGAGCGGCGAGGGCCGCGAACCCGAAGGCGAGAAGCGCGGCGCCGAACAGCCTCACGGCCGGCACGGAATGAGCGCCGGCAGCGAGAATGGCGATTCCGTAGACGAGCAGCCACAGCCCGGGCAGGACGCCGAACGCGCGGGCGTTCACGAGGGCCGCCGTGAGCGCGGCGCCCGCGAGGAGCGGCGGGACGAGCGCGAGCGCGAATCGGCGCCCGGCCCCGTGCGCGAGCGCCGTGTCCGTCGCGCGGGCCTTCCGCCTGAGAAAGAAGACGCCGACGCCGGCCGCAAGAGGAGCGATCGCGAGCCAGACGAGGAGCCAGCCGTGAGGCGTGGTCTCGCGGGCCGACAGGAGAGCCGCCGCGAGGCCGAGGACTCCCATCGCCATTCCGCCCACGCCGGGAACGGCGGAAAACGTCGCGCTCCTGTCCATCGTCTCGCGGATGAATCGGAGGTTCTCTTTCGCCCGGTCGTGGATCAGGGCGGGAGCCGCGGGGTCGGAGCGAGGCAGCAT
>JAMQPJ010000338.1 GCA_023717585.1 Thermoanaerobaculia bacterium | reverse complement strand
CGCCACTCGCATCGCCCCCGCGGCGCGTCGAGAAGAGCTGGTTCGTGTACGTCGTCCGGCTGGATCCCAGGATCGACCGCACGCGCCTGATGGAGAGGCTCGAGGCGCGGGGCGTGCCGGCGCGGCCGTATTTCGCGCCGCTTCACCTGCAGCCGTTCTACCGCGAGCGATTCGGCTTCCGCCCCGGCGACTTCCCGCACGCGGAGGAGGCTTCCCGCCGGCTCCTCGCTCTTCCCTTCCACGCCGGCCTCACCGAGGACGACGTCGCGTATGTGTGCGCGTGTCTCGAGGACGAGGTCCCACGGGCACGGACCTCGGCTGCCTGACCCGAGCGGGCATGGAAGCGTTCGTTTCGAACTACCTTTCCATCCTCGGGTCGTCCGCGCTCCTGACGGTCCTCTTCTTTTGCCTCGAGGGCGCGCGGCCCGCCGAGAGCGGGCAGCCCTTCGCGAAATGGCTCCGGAACGTCGCCTACCTTCCGTTCATTCTCGCGTGGATCCTCGCTCTGCAGCTCGTGATCACGCCCGCGGCCGCGGCGCTCCTCCGCGTGACGGGCGGGGGCCTCCTCCCCCGTTTCATCGGCGCGCCCCGCACGCTCGTCGGCGAGGTGCTGTTCTTCCTGGGTTTCGCTCTCACCTGGGACGTCTGGCAGTACTGGGTCCACCGCTGGCAGCACACGTCTCCGCTTCTCTGGCGCACGCATGCGCTCCACCACGCGGAGAGCGCGCTGAACGCGACCGCGCAGGCGCGGCACCACCCGACGAACTACGTCCTGTTCGCCGTTCTGTACACGCCGATGCTCCTCGTGTTCGGCGGACTCGGGCCTCACCCCGTGGGAGCCTTCGTGCTGTTCCGGGTCTGGGGCTTCGTCAATCATGCGAATCTCCGCGTCGGGTTCGGGCGCGCCACGCGCCTCATCGCGGGTCCTCAGTGGCACCGGATTCACCACTCGACGCGGAAAGAGCATGCGGACAGGAACTTCGCGGCGTACTTTCCGTTCATCGACGCCGTGTTCGGCACGTACTACGAACCGAAAGCGGACGAGTACCCCCCAACGGGGGCCACGGTGGAACGAATGGCGGTGAGGGTGGGATTCGAACCCACGTTACCCTTCCGGGTAAAACGGTTTTCGAGACCGTCCTGATCAACCACTCCAGCACCTCACCGGTCGATCGGAGCGGCGAATTATAGGGGCAACTACTTCAGAAAGCTCGCGGTGACCTTCATCTTCACCGCGTTCGGCCAGTCCACGGTGCGGATCTTCATCGGGAAGCTCAGCGTGTCGTTCGTCTGCCCCTTGTCCATCGTGCCCGTCCGCCCGGCGTCCGCGACGACGTTTCCCGATGCGTCGAGCAGCACGGCGCGGAGGCGCACGCGGTGGTCGATCCAATCGCTGTTCGAATAACGGAATCTCACGAGAAGGAACGTGAGGTCTTTGGGATCGCGGTCTTTCGCGGCCTGGACGAGTTTTTCGTCCGGGTCGTTCTGCGTCTCGACGTCCACGAGAACGCACTTCTCCCACTTCAGATCGAGGGGAATGCGCGTCGTGCGCGGAACCTCGACCTCCTTCTCGAGGAGCGGTCCGCCGGCGGCGAACGCGATCGGCGCGGCGAGAACGGCGGAAACGGCCAGGACGACAGAACGAAGCAGATTCTTCACGTTCCTCATCAGACAGACCCCTTTCAGGCGCCAGAAACGGCACCACACCGGGAAGTGCGAAATGCGTGCCGGATCTTTTCTGCCGAGGCGGAGATGGCGGACAGGGTGGGATTCGAACCCACGGTAACCTTTCAGCTACACACGGCTTCCAACCGTGCTCCTTAAACCACTCGGACACCTGTCCGCAGCGCGGCAGAGCGCGCAGGTTGCCCCGAACGGGCCGGGGCGTCAAGCGGTCCGCGTTCAGGACCCTACACCGCGATCTCGATGTCGGTTCGGATCGTATCGACGCGTTTGAACGGCGCCTTCACGTCTCCCTTCGCGTCATCGCTGCGCACGATGCGCGCCGACTTCGCCTTCAGCGCGTCGAGGAGAGGCATCCGCGGGATGCTCTCGAAAGGCTTCGTCCCCGTCGAGACCATGGCGGAGAGGCCGCCTCCCGGGAGCAGCTTCACGAAATCGACGGGCGTGGCGTTGTGGCTGCCGTGGTGGCCCACCTTGTAGAAGGTCGTCTTCTTCAGGAGCTCGGCCCACTCGGCGTCGTCGAGCGCCTGATGCCACGTCCCCCATTGCGCGTCACCGGGAAGGAGCAGGAAGGCCTTGCCGACCTCGAACATCAGCATCAGGCTCGTGCCGTTCACCGCCTTTTCGAGGGACACGGCCGCGGCGAAGGGATCGTCCTTTCCCTTCTCCTCGACGGCCTTCAGATCGGCGTGCCGGAGCTCCAGCCGGTCCAGCCAGCGCGCAATGAAGTCGGGATCGTCGCGGCGGAGTGCCCTCGTTTCGTCCGCCCCGTCGGGCGTTTCCTGCCGGTCGCGTGCGAGCTTCGACCACCAGGCCTCGAATCCCTCTCCGGCGGCGGAGAGGTGCCAGTGCGGCTCGAACGGTGAGCGCGACCTCCCGGCCGCGATGAAGGCGGCGGCGCGAAGGAAGCTCTCGTCGGGCGGCGGATCCATGTCGCGGATGACGTTCTGGCTTCGGGACGGCCCCAGCAGATGCACCGTCGTGAAAGGCAGCCCGCCCTCTTTCCACGAGCGCGCTCCGCCCGTCTTCTCGGGCAGGAAGCGACGGGGCGGATTCCCCTTGAAGCCCGTGTGGAGCGTTTCCATGGCCTTCGCGTTCGTCAGGTTGTTCTCGACGACGGCCTGGAGCGCCAGCTTTTCGTCGGCCGGCAGGTCGAGTTGCGCGAAGGCCAGCGCCAGCTTCTGCGCCTTCTTCGCCTGCGCCTCGCGGATCGCGCGCGCGTCCGGGTCGGTCGGGTGCTCGGTCCAGGGCATCCAGACCTCGTCCACCCGCACGTCCTTCCACGCCGCCTGCTCGAAGCCCGAGACGTGATCGCGGTGCCGATGTGTGGCGATGACGAGGTCGATGCGTGGCTTCCCTTTTTCGGTCACGTCCTCGAGGATCGCCTCCACGATCTTCTTGATCGGCACGGGCCCCGGTCCGCCCGAATGGACCCCGCAGTCCACGAGGACTTTCGGGCGGCGGCCTCCTTTTGCCGGAAACGTGAAGAGGAAGGAATCTCCGAAGCCCACGTCGTACATGCGGACCGAAAGGGAAGCGCTCATGGTCGCCTCAGCGCGATCCCGCCGCGTGCAGGCGCGCGAAGTTGCGGAATCTCAGCCGGTGCGCCTCGTAGCTCCGGTGCCCGCAGGCGAGCATCGGATCCTCCCGGTCACAGGCCGCGGCGAAGTCGAGCTGAGTCTGCCGGCGCTCTCTCGTCAGGGGCTTGGCGATCACGTACCGGATGTCCCCGTTCACCGACGCGATCACCGTCGTTCCGCCCAGGACCTTGACTCCGCCGAAGGCCGGATCGTCCTGGGCTGCTCGGTCTTCCTGAACGAACTGCGCGACCAGCTCCACGACGAGGCGACCTTCCGGTGAAAAACGAAACACCGTGTGGAACCCTTCGAGGTGAGGCTTGACGACCGGGTCGAGACCCAATTCGCGGCGATGCCCGCTCGCGAACTCTCCGAGGAGCCCTGCCCACTTGTTGAGGGCCTTACGCTCGTCCACTCCCGGAGGCGACGGCTCCCCGCGCCTCGGTCCGCGGTCGAATGCCTGAGCGCTGAGAACGAGGGCCTCCTGCGAGGGGTCGAAGGGCAGCTTCATCGGCTCGTTCGGAGCCTTCCAAAGCAGCGATTCCTCTGCGAGCGAGACCACGCCCTGGCCCTCGGGATAGACCCCTCGAAGCCGGAACGCCTCGATCAGCTCCGCGCGCAGGCCCCGCTCGTCGGCGGGCACCGTCTCGAAGTCGGCCGTCACGACGGCGCGCAGGAAGTCGCTGTAGGTCACGTCCACCGGCGGCAGGTACTCGAACGCCCGCACACACATCGTCAGGACGTTTCGTGCCGTCTTGGCGGCCTCGGACGCGATCCGGTTCACGAGGTCGGGGTGCAGGTAGCCTTCGGGCAGCCGGCCGGTTCCGCCGGTCGCGATCCGGATCAGGTCCTGGATGCGCTGCTGATAAACGGCGAAGAACGCGTCGAAGACGGCCGCCACGAGGATCGAGCCCCGCTCGTGCGGCTCCGTCGCGGTGCGATACAGGGACGGGTCGGGCTTGTCGATCGCCGTCCTGAGCGCGCGGCCGCGCCCGGTCGAGTATCCGAACTGCTGGGCCAGCTCCGCGAGAGGCCCCGGCGACCGGAGGTCCCCACGCGTCTTCTGAATCGTCTCGGTCAGCACCTCCTTCAGCGTGAAGTGCTGGAAGATCGCCACGAGATCCGCGAACCCCTCGTGGAAGCCGTAGACGTCGGGGTTGCTGGCCTCGATGAGATGGGGCTTCAAGCGATCCACGAGCGCGTGAGTCACCTCGTGCGCGATGATGTCGTGCGAGAGGCACGTGAAGACGGTCTGCCCCGGGAGGTTCGGGCCCGGATCCCTCTCGTCGGCCTTGAAGTACCCGAAGAGCACGGCCGAGAGATCCCGGTCGTAGAAGGCGTTCGCCCCCTCGAACGCGTGCGGAAAGAGGCGCAGCGGCTTCTGCTTGCGGAACGCGAGCTTGCGCCCCAGCGCCGACTCGAAGGTCTCGACGACCGACATCGTCACCGCGTACGCCATCTGCTGGTGAAAGCGCGGGTCGGATTCGGATGGCGACAGGCCGTCGTTCATGAGAACGGCCGGATCCTCCAGGTCGACGGGCTCGTAGAAGACGCGGGCCGAGCCGTCGAAGTCGATCACCTGCACACGCTGTCCGAGCGGGCCGGGGACGAGACGCTCGAAAGGAACGCCGAGAGTCAGGCGATTCCCGGCGGTGCGTCCCCGCATCGGGTCGAACGCGAACACCTGGAGATTTCGGCGGGCTGGGAATTCGTAGCCGGACGTAGCCATGGCGTCGATCTCGCTCGGCCGGACGTTACGCGCTCCCGATTGTCAGGACAAGCCGGCGCCGGATTCGCGACCGGGAAGCTCAGGGCATCAGGATCGAGCTGAGGAACCCGATCACCCGAGGCAGCCCGCCGCCAGCCGACGACTCGAGATCGAGCGTTCCCCTCTTCCTGCTTTCCAGGGCGGAGACCTCTTCCTCCATCCGCTGTTTCTCGCGCTTCTTCACGCGGTCCCAGCCGCCCTTCTCGAGGAAGTCCACGATCTTCGTCAGCTCGCCCCGGTCCAGAAAGACGCCGTGCGGCCCGCACAGGTCCACGATGACGCCCGAACCCCCGCCGTAGTTCGAACGGTTCATGAGCTTCCGGCACACGGGACAGGGCCGGTAATGGAATCCGGGCTCGGGCGCGGGCGCCGACCGTGGGGTCGCGTCGAACGCCCGTACGCGCTCGCGCGTGCCTGCGTCCTTCGCCACGGCATCGAATGCCTCCTGCCCGAGGAAGAGCCCGCCGCACCTTGCGCACTCGGAGAACCCGACGACCCCCGCGAGCCGCGAGACGAGCGCCTGGCGGCAGTCCGGGCAGCTCCCGGCGGCCGCCTTCAACGCTTCGGCCGGAAGCAGAGCGCCGCACCTCACGCACCTCTCGGCATCCCGCGGCGAGAGGGCGAAGCAGGTCGCGCACCGGCGCGTGGAGAGAAGCGACCCGCAGTGCCCGCACGCCCGGTCGCCTTCGGTGGCTGCCGAGCCGCACGACGGGCAGCGCAGGGCAGGCGCCTCGGGCGCGTCGAACGGCGCCTCAGCGCGGGGGGCGCGTTTTTTCGGCTCGTCGTTCACGGAAAAACTCCACGAGGATTCTGCCGCATTCCGCGGCGAGGACGCCTTTCGTCACGTCGACCCGGTGGTTGAGGCGGGGATGCCGGACGACGTCCCCCCGCGAGCCGGCAAAACCCGCTTTGGGGTCCGATGCCCCGTAGACGAGGCGCGGCAGGCGCGCGAGGACCATCGCCCCGGCGCACATGGCGCACGGCTCGAGGGTGACGTAGAGCGTGCAGCCGGAGAGCCGCCACGAGCCCAGCCTGCGGGCCGCGCGCCGGATCGCCACGATCTCGGCGTGCGCCGTCGGGTCGCTGTCTCTCTCCCGGGCGTTCCGCCCGCGGGCGATCACGATACCGTCTTTCACGACCGCCGCCCCCACCGGGACGTCCCCGTGCGCGAGCGCGCGGCGCGCCGAGGCGAGGGCATTCCGCATGTAACGCACGTCCGGAAGGGAGGCGCGCTCTTTCCCGGCGGTTTTCACCGGCCAAGGTTACGGCACGGGTCCCTAAGTGATCCGGAGACCCAGTCTCAAACGGATAAGATGCTGGAAATCGTGTCTCCGCTCACCGAGGAGGATGCCCGATGGAAGGACTTCCGGTCTTCGACGACCTGCCGGGCCGGCACGCGAAGCTGAAAACGGCTTTCGAAAAGCTCGACCCGAAGCTCCGCGTCCCGACCCAGGCGATCGGGCGCCGATACACGATCGGGTGTGTCGCCGTCGAGATCACGCAGCGCTGCAACCTCGATTGCACGCTCTGCTATCTCTCCGAGTCGTCCGAGAAGGTGAAGGACATCCCGATCGCGCTCGTGATGGAGCGGCTCCACCGCGTCCGCGCGCACTACGGCGACGGCGTGAGCGTCCAGATCACGGGAGGCGACCCGACGCTTCGCAAGCGCGACGAGCTCGTCGCGATCGTCCGCGAGGCCGCCCGTCTCGGCCTCGAGCCCTCGCTCATGACGAACGGCATCAAGCTCACGCGCGACCTCGCCCGGGAGCTGAAGGCGGCCGGCCTCACGGACGTCGCGATCCACGTCGACCTCACGCAGGAGCGGAAGGGCTACGCCACCGAGGAGAGCCTCAACGCGATCCGCACGGAGTACATCGAGCGGGTGCGGGGCCTCGGCCTCCACGTCATCTTCAACACGACGGTCTTCGACGGGAACTTCGCCGAAATCCCGGCTCTCATCCGGTTCTTCTCGAAGAACGCCGACGTCGTGGGGCTCGTCTCGTTCCAGATCCAGGCCGCGACGGGCCGCGGCGTGATCACCGAAAAGACGAGCGACATCACGCTTCCGAGCGTCCGGAAGCGCATCGAAGAGGCCTGCGGCATCTCGCTCGGATGGGACAACATCCGCGTGGGCCACCCGGATTGCAACTCGGTCTCCTACGTCCTCCTCGCGAAGGACCGCTTCCTCGACCTGAACGCCGACCCCGAGCTCTTCGCCGCGATCATCCGCGAGACGACCGACATCCGGTACGGGCGAGTCAACGCGTTCAAGACCGGGTTCCGCGTCTGTCTCTGGGCGCTCGCGCGGCCCGCGTTCCTCTTCCTCATCGTCCGGCGCCTCGTGGCGTTCGCGGCCCGGCACGCGCAGGCGATCTGGACCGGCCGCAGGGAGATCCGGAAGCTCACGCTCATCATCCACAACTTCATGGACGCCGCGGAGCTCGACCCCGAGCGCATCGCGGCCTGCAGCTTCATGGTGGCGACGGACCGCGGCTTCGTCTCGATGTGCGCCCACAACGCGGCGCGCGAGTACTTCATCCGCAAGCCCCTCGAGGTCGCGACCGCAGAAGGCATGAAGGTGTGGGACCCCCTGACGGGAATGACCCTGCCGACCGTCGCGCGCGACGAGCCCGCGCCGCGGGTTCTTCCCTCCGTGCTGTCGGAGATCCCCGGCTCGTCGCTTCCCGTTTTCGCCGGAGGGAAGTAACCTGCGGCCGTGCGCCGCACGACTGCCGCGATCTGTTCTTCACTCTTCATCGCCGCCCCTCTCGCGACAGCACAGAAGCCGGACTGCTCGGTCCGTCCCCCACGGAACACGGACCCGGCCGAGCTCAGACGCCTCGCGAAGATCAGCTCGAAGGACGCCGAGGCGCGGGCCATCCTCTCCGTCGCGCCGAACAAGGTGAACGCCGTCATGTCCTCGGGAGTCGAGGTCGTGAACGGCTGCCTCGCCTATCCGTTCGACCTGCGCTTCGCGAACAAGGGAGGCGTCCAGGAAGTCATGGTCGACGCGGGGGACGGGAAGATCCTGTCGTCCGAGTACGAGCCTCCGGCCGGCGGGGCGGCGAGTGGCGCGACCGGCGCTGCGGCGCCGGAGATTCCGCCCCCGGCCGTGACCGCGACCCCGGCAGGAACGCCGCCTGCGGCCCTTCCACCGGGCGTCCTCCCCGTGACGGATCCCGCCGCCGCCGCTGAGGAGGCTTCGATCCGAAAGGTGATCGACGCGGAGGAAGACGCGTGGAACCGGGGCGACGCGAAGGCGTTCGCGGCCCGCTTTCAGGAAGAGGGCTCTTTCACCGATGTCTTCGGCGCGGTCTCCCGGAGCCGAGCCGAGCTGGAGAAGCGCCAGGTCGAGTTCTTCGCGTCCCTGTTCAAGGGGAGCCGGCTGGCGCTCAAGGTGAGAAGAGTCCGCTTCCTCCGTCCGGACGTCGCGATCGTCGAGATCGACACGGAGGTGACCGGCTTCAAGAAGCTTCCTCCGGTCGTGTACGTGGACGCGGAGAAGACGCTCCGGACTCGCCTTCAGCAGGTCATGGTGAAGTCGGGGCCGGACTGGATGGTCGCCGCGTTCCACAACGTGGACGTCAAGACGCCGCCCGAGACGCTCGTCAACCCGGAAGACCCCGCGCACGCGCGGCGGTGGTAGGAGACTTCGAGTTCAGGGCGTATCCACGGAGAATAGGCGGTGGCGATGCATCGTGACATACGGCACGGCTGGTTCAACCTCGAACCACTCGCCCGCCGCATAGTATCGGGGGTCGACGACGAATGGGAGCGAATACTCGCCCGTTGTCGCTATGTCGAGTGGTGACACGCCCGGGCCCGTGAGTAACGCGCCGCCAGTCCTGAATTCCGAACGGCCGTGAATGACGAATCTGCGGTTCTCGACATCGAAGTGGGACAGCGGGCTCCCGTTCGGTCCGTTTTCTAGCTGCACGTCGAGGAGTTTGGAATCTCCCGTCGCCGTGATGTTCGTAAAGCCATAGTAGGGAGCCGGGCAAAGGTCCCAATGCGAGTCTGCCTGATAGAGCGCGTCGGACTTTTTCGTGATCGTGAAGTTGTCCGCGATGGTAAGCGTGCTGTTTCTCTTGCTTTTTCCCGTCCAGCTCAATGAATAGGGGCGGATGACGGGGACCTCGCACGGCAAGTCGACCTTGACCTCCGTTTCGATGCTCCAGTCTCGTCGAAGGACGATCACGTCCGCAGGCAGGCCGAGTTGCAGGCGCGTGTTGGCGTCGTTCGCGCGGATCGTCACCCAGGCGGTCGCGACCGCGTAGGAGCTCCTGATGCGGTGCGGCGCCGTGTACGTGACCGGGGAGACCTTCAGGTTATCGATCCTGCCGAGGTTTGGCTGCGTCCACTGAACTGTGATGGTCGTGTTTCCCGGAATCCGAAACTCGAAACTCGAGAACCTCGTTCCGGCCGACGGGGGATGCTGGAGCGTGACTGCCAGCCGCACCGAGCCATCCGTCAGCACAACCGGAAAGGAGGGAAGGATGACCAGGTTGGTGAGAGGCACGACGATCGCAGGCGGGCCATCCAGTGCGACGCGGCCCGCGGCCTCCCCCGCTACGACGGAGGGGTTCGTCGACGCGATCGGCACCGAGAGCGTCCCGGCCGCGGGATCCACGCGCCCGCCCATCGCCACGAATGTGCCCGAGGCCGTCTTCACCGCAAGACTGACGGTCACGAGGCCGAGCGCCGGTGCGGGTCCGCCCGCCGCGCGGAAGACGAGAAGAGTCGGCTTCGCGAGCGGTAATGGAGTCGGCGACAAGGCATAGGCCGAGCCCAGGGCGTTTGGGTCTCCCGACACTTCCGTCGTGAGCGCGACCGCCACGGACGCGG
>JAMQPJ010000334.1 GCA_023717585.1 Thermoanaerobaculia bacterium | reverse complement strand
GACGCGCGGCGAGATGAGAAAGATCCTCCAGGAGATCCAGGACGGCGTCTATGCCGAGAAGTGGATCGACGAGAACCGGAACGGCCGCCCGGAGTTCGAGGCGACCCGCGAGAAGGAGAGGACCCAGCTCATCGAGAAGGTGGGCGTGGAGCTGCGCGCGAAGATGCCGTTCCTGAATCCGGTCGTCGTGGACAAGGTGGCCTGACATGAGCGACCAGGAGCCTCCCGTTCCGGCCCGAATTACGATCTTCGACACGACGCTCCGCGACGGCGAGCAGGCGCCGGGCTTCTCGATGCGCGAGGCCGAGAAGCTGCGCCTCGCGCGGAAGCTCGACGCCCTCGGCGTGGACGTGATGGAGGCGGGCTTTCCGATCGCTTCCGAGGACGACTTCAACTCCGTGCGGTCCGTGGCGCGCGAGGTCCGGCGCCCCGTCGTCGCGGCGCTCGCGCGCTCCGTGGACGCCGACATCGACCGCGCCGCGGCGGCCCTGGAGGGCGCCGCGCGCCCGCGCATCCACACGTTCATCGCGACGTCCGACCTCCACCTCGAGCACAAGCTCAGGATGTCGCGGGCCCAGTGCCTCGACCACGCCGCGGCCGCCGTGCGGCGCGCGCGCCGCTACGTGAACGACGTGGAGTTCTCGGCCGAGGACGCGACGCGCAGCGATCCCGACTTCCTCGTCGCCGTCGTGGAGGCGGTCGTCGGGGCCGGCGCGACGACCGTGAACCTTCCGGACACGGTCGGCTACTCGACGCCGGACGAGATCACCCGTTTCTTCCGGACCGTGCGAGCGCGCGTCCGGGGATCGGACCGCGTCGTCTTCTCGGCGCACTGCCACAACGACCTCGGCCTCGCCGTCGCGAATTCGCTCGCCGCGCTGGAGGGCGGATGCCGCCAGCTCGAGTGCACGGTGAACGGCATCGGCGAGCGCGCGGGGAACGCGTCCCTCGAGGAGATCGTCATGGCGCTGCACGTGCGGCCCGACAAGCTCCCGTTCACGACGGGAATCGTCACGAAGGAGCTCTTCTCGTCGAGCCAGCTTCTCGGGCAGATCACGGGCGAGGCCGTGCAATCGAACAAGGCCATCGTGGGGCGGAACGCCTTCGCGCACGAGGCCGGCATCCACCAGGACGGCATCCTCAAGGACCGGAGGACCTACGAGATCATGCGGCCGGAGGACGTGGGCGTGCCGGAGACGACGCTCGTCCTCGGAAAGCACTCGGGGCGCCACGCCCTGAAGAGCCGCTGCGCGGCCCTGGGCATCGAGCCCGCGCGCCTCGAGCTGGACGATCTCTACAAGCGCATGATCGCGCTCGCGGACCGGAAGAAGATCGTGCGGGACAACGACCTCCTCGAGCTCTGGAGCGCGATGACGCGCCCCGCGTCGCGCGCGAAGGCGTCCGTGCTGCGCCTCCTCCGCGAGGAGGCCGCGCCCGCCGAAGAAGCGGGCTACGGGCACGGGGTCTGACTTGGGGAGACGCGCGCGGCTTGCGGTCCTGCCGGGCGACGGAATCGGCCCGGAGGTCACGGCCGCGGCGGTGACGGTCCTGAAAGCCGTGGCGGCGCGGTTCGGGCACGACTTCGTCCTGACCGACTGGCCGATCGGCGCGATCGCGATGCGCACGAAGGGATCCCCGCTCCCGGAGGACACCCTCGCCGCCTGCAAGGACGCCGACGCCATCCTGCTGGGCGCGGTCGGCGACCCCTCGTTCGACGCCGCGCCGCGCGACCAGCGGCCTGAGGCGGGCCTCCTCGGCCTCCGGAAGGCCCTCGGCGCCTACGCGAACATCCGCCCGGCCCGCGTCTACAGGGGCCTCGAGGGCGCGGGACCGC
>JAMQPJ010000333.1 GCA_023717585.1 Thermoanaerobaculia bacterium | reverse complement strand
TGCAAATGTTCTTAGAAGGGGGTGGGAGCGAATCGCGCACCGAAGGGTCAGCGCGCTCGAGGCAGTGGCCACGCTTCGCCATTCAGTATTGGATCGACGCTACGTCATCTCCCTCTTCACCTTCAAAGAAAACCCCGGCGTGCCGCCGCTCCGACGCCCGCACGAAGCGGACGGGTCCGTACCTCGAATTCTTCTCCTCTCTTCGAGCCAGGTTTCCCTCCGCGCCCACGGCGGCCTCATGCTCAAAGTCCTCGCGGCGTGGCGCGCGCACTGCGCCCGGATCAGACGGGGACCGGACCGGCGACGCCCCGGGGCACGCAAACGCTGATCCGCCACGTGTCGCCGAGCCCGACCTCCACGCTGCACGACTCGTCGTACTCGCGCGAGAGGCCTCGGCGAAGGGCTCGATGGCGCGAGGGCTTCCAGAGGGAAAACACGAAGAAGCCTCGCCGGGAGAGCACCGGTGCGAAGCGGCGGAGCGTCGCGAGCGGGTCGTCGAGGTAGTAGAGGACTTCGCTGAAGACCGCCGCATCGACGGATCCGTGCGACAGGAAAGCAGGCGGCCCCGCCTCCACGTCGAGAGCGTGGAACGTCTCCCCCGGCACCGCTTCCTCGCCGGCGCGCCGGATCGCCTCGGTGGAAATGTCGAGCCCGACGTAACGGCCTCCCGCGTCGGCCCGCATCTCGCGGGCGAGCGCGCCGTGGCCGCATCCGACGTCCAGCACGAAAGGCCGCACCGGTGCGAAGCGGCGGACGAGCGATGCGATGCAGGCATGGCGCTCGGTCTCGGCGGCGATGCCGTCCCACGCGCCCGCGTGGTACTGCGCGTCCCAGGTCGCCACGGGCCTCGGCTTGCCGCGGCCCAGCAGGCGGCGCCTGAGGGAACGACGGAGCGAAGCCAGCCACGCGGTCGGGAGCCCGAGACTCTTTTCCACGGAGAACGGCGGGAGCATACCGCGTGGCGTACGGAGTTTTTTCGCTATCCTCGGCCCCGATGGCGCGCCCGGCTCCGAAGAGACCCGAGACGCAGGCGCAGGGAGACGACGCCGATGGCCCCCTCGTCCCGGCGGGTATCGTCCTCGCGCTCGCTCTCCCGTTCCTCGTCTTTTCGTTGGCATCCAGCGACGCGCTTCGCGAATCGAAGGTCCTCGTCCAGACCCTCGGCGCTTCGGTCGCCCTCCTCGGGCTCGCGCGCGGCGGTCGCCTCCCGGCGCCCGGCCGCGGCCGCGCCGCTCGCGCCGTCCTCTTCGGCCTGAGCGCGGCTCTCATTCTCGCGTGCCTGTCGGCCGTCGCGAACGCGCACATCGTGGATCCGCTCACGGCGGCCGCCGTCCTCTCTCCGCTCGCGCTCCTGTTCCTCGGAGCGTCGGCCGCCGGGGCCCGGGTCGCGCCCGCCGCCCTCGTGATGCTGATGGCGGCCGGAGCGTTCACCGGCGCGCTCGCCGCCCTCCAGCGGTGGGCCGGTCTTTTCCGGATGCCGCTCGACGTCCCGGAGCCCCGGTTCCTGGCGGCAGGCCTGATCGGAAACGCCGGCGACACCGGGATGGCGCTCGTCCTGCCCGCGCTTCTCCTCTTCGCGTCCTTCGCGACGCCCGGCCCGCCCCGAATACGGGTTCTTTCAGCACTCGGCCTTCTCCTTGCCCTCCTCGGTCTCCTCGCGACCGAGTCGGTCGGGCCGGCTCTCGCTTTCGGAGCGGGCGCCCTCCTCTACGTCACACTCGACTTCCCGGCGCGGCGACTCGCGCTCTTCGCGCTCGTCGCGGCGGTTTTTCTCGCGGGGTCGACCGGCGCCGGTC
>JAMQPJ010000320.1 GCA_023717585.1 Thermoanaerobaculia bacterium | reverse complement strand
ATAGCTCGCCGCCTCGGGCCAGCGCGCGAGACCGTCGACGGCCAGGAAAACCTGGTCGAGCTCGGCGAACGACAGGGCTCCCACGTTCCGCGCGTCGAGCGGGAGGCCGCCGAATCGGGACGTTTCGGGAAAGACGAGAGCGGAAGGGAGCAGGGAGGGCGCGCCGAGAAGGGCCGCGAGCGCGGTCGCGAGCCCGAGCTCGACGAGGAATCGACGGCGATCGCGCGCATCCCGGAACTGCGCCGCGGCGAACGCGATGACGATCGGGGCCGCTCCGAGAAGGCTGTGCGGGCGCGCCGCGAGGAGAGCGAGGCCGCCCGCCGTGGCGCCGAGCAGGAGCCCCGCACGGCGACGCCCCGCCGCGAGCCAGCCGATTCCGAGGAGGATGAACGGAATGAGCGCCGCGACGGCCACGGCGTTCGGCCAGATCGTGCTCTGAAGCGTCCGGGCCGAGAGCATGTACGCGAGCCCGCCGAAGAGCGGCGCGATGCGCGCGTTCGTGAGAAAACGGACGAGGAAGAAACCGCCGAGCCCGGCGAGCCAGAGGTGCGCGAGGGAAAACGCATCCGCGAGACGGTGGACGGGGGCGCCCGTCAGAAGCAGCGGAACGGTGAGCGGGTAAAAGACCGGGGCCTCCTGGTGGAACGCGAGGGGGTGCCCCATGTAAAAGCTGTCCAGCCAGAACGGGGAGACTCCCGCGCGCAGGTTGCGCTGAACCTCGCTCCAGATCGGGAGGTGCTCGTAGAAGAGGTCGTACGAGAAGAAGGATCGTGAGCCGGCGACGACCGGGAAGAGCGTCGCTGCGAGGACGGCCGCGAAGAGCAAGGACGCCAGAAGCGCATCCCGGACATCGGATCCGGTGTCCGGCATCGGTCGCTCAGGCGTGGCGCTCAGGACGCGGCGTCCACGTCGCGCTCTCCGGCCTCGAACGCCTCGGCCCCGGGCCGCTCGAACGCGTCAACTGCCTTGAGGACCCGGCGGCGCGCCTCGTCGAGGAAAACGGCCTGCGCGTCGATCGGCGTCTCGCCCTCCGCCGGCCGGAGCCGCGCGTAGGCGCCGCTTTCGTTCAGAACGCGCGCGCGGACGTTGTCGCGAAGCATCGTGTCGATCACGTCGACGACCCGCTGCGCGAGCGCGGGCTCCTCCACGGGAAAGGACGTCTCCACGCGGCGGAAGAAGTTGCGCGGCATCCAGTCGGCCGAGGAGAGCCAGACCTTCCGGTCGCCGCCGTTCTCGAAGACGAACGTGCGGCTGTGCTCGAGGAACCGGCCCACGATCGAGCGCACGCGAATCGTCTCCGAAACGCCCGGAACGCCGGGCCTGAGGCAGCAGATGCCGCGGACGATGAGGTCGACCGGCACGCCGGCCCGCGAGGCCTCGTAGAGGGCCGCGATGACGGTCGGGTCGACGAGCGCGTTCATCTTCGCCTTGATGCCCGAGGGGCGGCCGGCGCGCGCGTGCGCCGTCTCGAGCGCGATCCACTCGAGGACCGTGCGGTGCATGTCCTTCGGAGCCGTCACGAGGCGCGCGTAGCTCGTCCTGCCCGCGAAGCCCGTGAGGGCGTTGAAGAGCCGCGTCGCGTCCTCGCCGAACTCCGGGCGGCACGTCATGAGGCCGAAATCCGTGTACAGGCGCGCCGTCGACGCGTTGTAGTTCCCGGTGCCGAGGTGCACGTACCGGCGGATCTCGTCCTTCTCGTGGCGGACGACGAGCGCGATCTTGCAGTGCGTCTTGAGGCCGACGACGCCGTAGACCACGTGGACGCCGGCCTGCTCGAGCGACTTCGCCCATTCGATGTTCTTCTCTTCGTCGAAGCGCGCCTTCAGCTCCACGAGGACCGCGACCTGCTTGCCGTTCTCGGCCGCGCGGATGAGCGCGGGCAGGATGGCCGAGTCCGCGTTCGTGCGGTACAGGGTCATCTTGATCGCGACGGTCTTGGAGTCGACCGAGGCGCGCTCGATCATCTCGACGACCGGAGAGAACGAGTCGTAGGGGTGGTGGAGAAGAACGTCGCCGGCGCGGATCGCGGCGAAGACCGACGTGTCGGGCTGGTTGAAGACCGCCGGCACGGCGGGCGAGAACGGCGGGTCCTTCAGCTCCTTCCGGTCGAGCCGGGTCAGCCACATGAGGTCGCCCGCGCCGAGCGGGCCGTCCACCTCGTAGACCTCGTTCTCGGTGATCTCGAGCTGCTTCAGGAGGAGCTTCCGCACCCGCTTGGGCGTCTTCGGGGCGACTTCGAGGCGCACGACCGCGCCGAACCGCCGGCGGCGCACTTCCTGTTCGATCGTCGCGAGGAGGTCGGAGGCCTCGTCCTCCTGGATCTCGATGTCGGCGTCGCGGGTCACGCGGAAAAGGTGCGACGACACGATCTCGAGGCCGGGAAAGAGCTCTCCGAGATTCGCCTGAATGAGGGACTCGAGGAGGAGGAACTCGGCCTTGTCGGGCCTGACCTTCTTCTTGCCCTCCACGAGCTCGCGAACCGCCAGCAGGCGCGGCATGGCCTGCGGCACCTTCACGCGGGCGAATTTCGTCTCGCCGGTCTCGTGGTTCTTCACCTCGACCGCGAGGTTGAGGGAGAGGTTCGAGAGAAACGGGAAAGGATGACCCGGGTCGACGGCGAGCGGCGTGAGGACGGGGAGGACGTTCCGCCTGAAGTGGGCGCTGGACGCCTCGCGCTGCGCGTCGTTGAGGTCGCTCCAGGTGAGGATCGAGATTCCCTCCGCGGCGAGCTTCGGCAGGAGGTCGCCCACGAGGCACGAGGTCTGCCGCAATCCCATTCCGAGGACCGCGGCGCGCACGCGCTCGAGCGCCTCCGCGGGAAGGAGGCCGTCGTCCGTCGGCTCCACGATCTCCGATGAGAGCTGGTCGAGGAGCCCCGACACCCGGATCATGAAGAACTCGTCGAGGTTCGTCTCGCTGATCGCGAGGAACTTGAGGCGCTCGAAGAGAGGCCAGCGCTCGTCGTAGGCCTCCTCGAGCACGCGTTCGTTGAAGGCCAGCCAGGACAGCTCGCGGTTCAGGAGAGGAAGCGTGGGCGCGGCCGAGAGCGCGGCCGGCTGTAGCGCCGCCGGCT
>JAMQPJ010000314.1 GCA_023717585.1 Thermoanaerobaculia bacterium | reverse complement strand
GAAGGAAGTCGTCGTGGTGAAAGAAGTGCGGATTCGGGACGCGGGTTCCTTCGTCCTGGACACGGAAAAGCTGCGGGAGCTCGGGATCACGCCGCGGGAGCACGAGATCCTCGGCTTGATCGCGGAAGGGCTCAGCAACCGCGAGATCGGCGAGAAACTCTTCGTTTCGGAAAACACGGTGAAGACGCATTCCGCCCGCCTGTTCGAGAAGATGGGCGTGAATCGGAGAACCCAGGCCGTCCAGGAGGCGAGGAGGCTCGGGCTGATCCCGTGATTTTCGGGTCAACGAAAGTATGAATCGCGCGGGCGAGGCCGAGAATCACCCGAACGGATGACGACAAACACGCGAGCGAGGTCCTAGCTTGCCGGCAGAAGGAGATATTGAAATGAGAAAGATCGTGCTTACGTTCGGGCTGCTCTCCGGCGGAATCCTCGCGGCGCTGTCGGCCGTCATGACGCCGATGTGCATGAACGGAACCATCGACTTCGGCTATTCCTATGTCCTGGGCTACACCATCATGGTGCTGTCGTTCCTGCTCGTGTTCTTCGGCATACGCTCCTATCGCGAGAACGTGGGCGGCGGGGTAGTCACGTTCGGCAAGGCGTTCCAGGTCGGCATTCTCATGAGCCTCATCACTTGCGCCGTCTACGTGGTCTCGTGGGAGATCGTCTACTTCAACTTCGTGCCGGATTTCGCGGACAAATACGCGGTCCACATGCTCGACAGGATGCGCGCGAAGGGCGCCACCGAGCCCGCGATCGAGGAGAAGAAGAGGGAAATGGCCCGGTTCAAGGAGCTCTACAAGAACCCGGTCTTCAACGTGGGCATGACGTTCCTGGAGGTGTTCCCGGTCGGCTTGATCGTGACGGCCGTCTCGGCGGCGATCCTCAGGAGGAAAACGCCGCCCGGGGCGCCCTCGGCAGTGGCGAGCTCACCTTCTCCGGCTGGAAGTTGAAGGAGGCAGGAGCGGGGGCTCGGTCGAGACGCTCGGCGGGGAAGAGCCGGACTGGCCCATCCGCCGGGTCACGAGAAAGACCGCGATCGTCCACGCGGGCGCGAGATCGACGCCGGGAAGGAGCTCGAAGGCGAAAGCCGGAAGAAACGCCCAGTGCCATCCGAGGAGCGCGACCATCGCAGCCCCGACCGCGACGTCGAGCACGGCGTCGAAGCCGGTGGGCGCGCCGCCGGCGAAGAGCGGCATGAGGCCGAGCTGAACAGCGTCGGCGGCGACGGCAATGATCCGCGCGGCGAGAACACGCCGCTGCAGGTTCTCCACGCGCGAACGTTAGGCTGGGCGGTGAGAGGCGGTCAACCGCCATGCGGGAGAATCGGTCATCCGAAAGTCCCTGATCCTCCTCGCGCTCCTCGCCACTTCGCCCCTCGCGGCGGGTGAGCCCACACGCCTCGTCGTCGAGCCCCAGCCCGGCCTGCGGCCGTCCGCGAACCGCCTCGTCGACGGGCCGCATCCCTGGGTCGCGAGCGTGATGGAGCTGGTGGGCCTCGACGCGCCGGGGCCGGACATCCGCGTCATCCTCGCGCCGGAATCGTCGCCGCTTGCGCGCGCCGCGCCGGCGTGGGTGTCGGGGTACACGGACGGCGTGACTTCTGATGCCGGGAGCGCCGTCGTGCTCCTGGCCGAGCGCACGCCCTCGTACCCGGACGGCGGCCTCGAGGAGGTGCTCGCGCACGAGGTGGCGCACGTTCTCATCCACCGGGCGAGCGGCGG